>JASFWU010000311.1:0-3748 GCA_050049035.1 Akkermansiaceae bacterium
CCTCATCCTGGAACTCACTTTGATGGTAATGAATGCTCGAAGCGAGACTCGACCAGATCTCGTCATCATGACCGGTCCGGGAAACCTGGCGGTTGAGCTTCTCGAGACCTTCGCGGAAAAACTCATCGCTCCAATCGCGGCGGGCAAATCCAAGGATCTTCACTCCGGCCGGCAACTCGCCATCCACCGCCAGATTGTAAAGCGCGGGGATCAACTTGCGATGGGTCAGATCACCCGTGGCCCCAAAGATCACAACGCTGCACGCTTCTGCTAGATTGCGGGAAATCAAATCCTCGCGAAATGGATTGCTCACGTGGACTTCTTCCACAGCTCCTCCCGATTTTCAACACCCGAGAGGGGCTTTTGATGGGATCAGCCTAATCTACCGGATGATCAAAATCCATTCTTCGCCAAAATGCCCTTCCCTCTCTTCCCGTTGATCTCCTAGAGTCCCGAACACGCTATGTATCGACCATTTCTCCTCTCAACCGTTCTTTGTTCCTCCCTGCCTGCATTTGAAACCTCGATTGAAAAGTGGGGCGAGATCGACGGAAAAGCCATCGAGCGCATCACCCTGACGAATGATTCCGGGGCTTCAGTGACCATCAGCAACTATGGCGGCACCGTCATCTCGATCGTTGTTCCCGACAAAAATGGCAAGATGGCCGACGTCGCATTGGGATTCGACACGCTTGCCGAGTATCAGGAGAAGAGCCCTTATTTCGGATGCATCACCGGGCGATACGCCAATCGCATTGCGAAGGGAAAATTCACTCTCGACGGCAAGGAATACCAGCTCGCCACCAACAATGAGCCCAATCACCTGCACGGCGGCGAGAAGGGATTCGACAAACAGGTCTGGACTTCGGGCGTCTTCAGCAGTCTCGATTCGGCCAATGTTCTTTTGACTTATTCCAGCCCCGACGGCGACCAGGGTTACCCCGGCAAGCTTGACACGACGGTTGCTTACAATTGGAACAACAACAACGAGCTCCAAATCGTCTACTCCGCCACCACTGACAAACCGACGGTGGTGAACCTCACCAACCACACCTATTTCAATCTGGCGGGGCATGGCTCAAAGACCATCCTCGACCACACCCTTCAGATCAACGCAACCAAATACAACCCGGTCGACGCCACCTCCATTCCCACTGGTATCGCGCCGGTCGAGGGAACTCCATTTGACTTCCGGAAGCCGATGGTGATTGGAGCCCGCATTGAACAAAAAAACGAACAGCTCAAGAACGGCATCGGCTACGACCACAACTATATCCTGAAGGAAAAAGCCGACGGGCTCGTCACGACCGCGGCCATTCTGACTCATCCCGGAAGCGGCCGAACCCTCACCGTCACAACCACCGAACCGGGAATCCAATTTTACTCCGGCAACTTCCTCGATGGTCCAAAAGGCAAAGCCGGGAAGACCTACGCCCATCGGTCGGGTCTCTGCCTCGAAGCCCAAACCTTTCCGGATTCCCCGAATCAGAAAAACTTCCCCAGCCCGGTGCTCCGCCCTGGCAAGCGATACACCCAGATCACGACCTACAAGTTTGGGATCGCCAAATAGAGCGCTTCGAATCTCCCGCTACCCCCGGTTGATCCGGATTTTTCCGTCTGCTCCCAAATTCCCCTGCGTCGATTTCTGGCGGGAAATCTTTGCTTCCCCGTTACTGACGACAAGGGGCTGGGTTGCTGTTGGACTCGGGACCAGCGGCTGGGTCGCGGTCGGGCTCGGGGTTAGTGGCTGACTTGCGGTGGCGCTTGGCGTGAGTGGCTGACTGGCCGTCACCGTTGCCACAGCCTCAGCCCCTACGACCAATCGAGGCTTGAGCGGCTGGCTGGCCACCGGCTCAGGAATCAGCGGCTGGCTGGGCGTTGGCACGGGAACGGGCTGTAGTCCACCTCCTCCGTCCTGAAGCGCAACCGCCCTCACTGTTTGTCCCCCGTTCGGAGAATCGACCGGCACCGGCGCAGAGAGTGGTTCGGCAAGCGACACCTGGGGCAGAGGAGTGCCCACGGATTGGCTGACGGCTTCGGATGAAGCCGCAGCGACCTTGGGAGGTCCGGCGCCCCTTTCATTGTCGATCAGGATGTCCTTGGGATTGACCCGGTCCATCGGAATGGTCACTGCCGGTGGTGGAGTCGTTCTCGCTTTCAGGGTGTCGGCCTGCACGTAGCGGGCATGATTGGCTTCCTCGGCCGCCAACTTGTGAAGGCCGGGAATCGAAATCGGGGTGGTGTGGCCCTTCATCGACTTCTTCAGTCGTGCAGCCTCCTCGGCATCGCGGGTCATCCATGGAAGCTCCTCAAGCTTTTCAAGTTCGTCACCGAAATCCCCCCAGAGCTTTCGGGAATCGTCAATCCACAACAGAAAATGCTCGAGGTCCGCACTGACCAAATCGGGATCGGCACTCGTGGCGGCCCCGTAAAACCTGGCTGCCTGCATCACCATGCCATGGTGGAGAAGGGCATTCGCCAAACCAAGATTCTGCACCGCTTTTCCCTCGTTCATTTCGAGGACGCCATTGAGCAGTCGAATCGCCCGGCCGGGACGAGCCTTGCCCACCACTATGGCGGCAAAGGCAATCTCAAGGTCAATCGAAGGGATCTCCGGCGCACGCCAGACCAACTCCGAGGCTTCTTTGGTGTATCCCTGGTTGTAAAGCAAGTGGGCCAACTCCTTTCGGGTGTCCCAATTCCCCTGATCCACCTTCAGCTTTTCCTCCAGCAGCTCCTTCTTTTGCAAAAAATAATCGAGATCATTTATTCCCCTGAACCTTCTGCTACCAAGGATGACGAATGCGGGCGAGTCAGAGATGGAAGAATCTCAAAAAAAATTTGTAAGATTCCGGAAACTGGCATCTGAGCCCCATCGCATTTCGCGCCAAAGCGGCCTCGCCGGAATCCACCACGCAAAAGGCAGCCCTGATGACCGCTCTAAATTTGTATGACAAATCTCACAACTTGCCTGTCCGCAACTGATTTTATTTGCTCAAACTGCCCTGACTCAGCATCGTCCGCTCTTCTTCCTCCGGACCAAAACGAATGTCAGTTTACATCACCCCCCTCTTTGGCGTCATCGGACTCGCTCTCGCTGGCTTCATTTTCCTCTCCATCAAGAAACAAAGCACCGGTGGAGGGAAGGCTGAAAAGATTTCCGGCCAAATCGAAAAAGGCGCGATGGTCTTCATGACCCGAGAGTTCAAGCTCATCGCCCTTTTTGCGATCGCTCTCGGCGGCGCTCTCTTCCTTTTCCAAAGTTCCGACTACAACGGCCCGCAGACCCTCGCTTTCTTCATGGGCTGTCTTGCTTCATCCGCCGCGGGATTCATCGGGATGAAGACCGCCACCCTGTCCAATGTTCGCACCTGCATCGCGGCCAACGAAAAAGGAGCCGCTCGCGCTCTGAAAATCGCCTTTTCCGGTGGCGCGGTGATGGGCCTGACGGTCGCAGCGATGGGCCTTCTCGGACTTGGGATCCTCTTTGCCATTTTCGCCGACGACGATTTCCTCCCTCAGATTCTCGAGGGCTTTGCGATGGGTGCTTCTCTTGTGGCTCTCTTCTATCGTGTCGGCGGTGGTATTTTCACCAAGGCCGCAGATGTCGGGACCGATCTTGTCGGCAAGGTGGAGGCGGGCATTCCCGAAGACGATCCCCGCAACCCCGGAGTGATTGCGGATAACGTGGGTGACAACGTCGGTGATGTCGCCGGCATGGGATCCGACATTTTTGAATCCTACTGTG
>JASFWU010000312.1:0-3737 GCA_050049035.1 Akkermansiaceae bacterium
AGGTGGACTTTGCGGATGTCATTCTGGTCAACAAAACCGACCTGATCAGTCCCGACGAGCTCCATCAGGTTCATGGTATGATCCGGGCCTTGAATCCACAGGCCAGAATTCATGACACCACGCATTGCGACGTGCCGGTGACGGAGATCCTTGGCACGGGCCTTTACGATCCCGATCGCGCATCCAAGCATGAAGGCTGGCTCGATTCACTGGTGGAGCACACCCCGGAGACCGAGGAGTATGGGATCTCCAGCTTCATTTACGAACGCCGGATTCCGTTTCATCCCCAGCGGTTTTACGAGTGCTTGAAACGTGAGTGGCCCGGAGTGATTCGATCGAAGGGTGTTTTTTGGCTGGCCACGCGGTTGCGCCACGCTGGTTTTTGGTCGCAAGCTGGAGCCATCTCAAGGCATGAATGTGCCGGTTTGTTTTGGGCTGCGGTCCCTCGTGACAGGTGGCCCGAGGATACCAGTCATATCGATCGGGTTTGGAAGGGGAACAATGGTGATTGTCGTCAGGAGATCGTTTTGATCGGGAGAAACATGGATCAGGAAGCGCTTTCCGACATGTTGGATGAGTGTCTGCTGACCGAGGAGGAGGTGGCGACCAATGAGCGAAAGTGGACCAAGCTTTTTCCTGATCCGTTTCCCAAGTGGAAGATGTCGGCGGGTTGGTAGGACAACCTACCAAAGTGGAATCTGTTGATCCTCTTCCTCTGTGGATTTCACCGGGGCGGTGATGAGGTCAAGGTCCAGAATGAGATCGGGAGTGGCTCGTTCGGTTTCCTCCAGGATATCCCTGAGATGTTCCCGCCAAACCGCTGCATCGCCATTTTGCCTTTTGGCAAGAACTTCAGCCCACTGGCTCAGGGCGCCACTCGGCCGGGCGCGTTTGCGGATCTTGGTGAGCCAGGTTTGGTAGGGGGACATGTTGTGGCAGGATGCTGAAGAGAGAAGGTTGATTTGGGAATGGAGAATTCATTCTCTTGCCGTGAAAAATCAAGGATCGCCAGAGTCCGCCCTTGCCAGAAATACCGAAAACGAGTGCATTAGCGCAAATGCGCTACGAACCTGCCGACCCTCAGTTTTTTGCCCGAAATCGCGAACGTCTTCTCAAACGTCTCAAATCCAGCAGTCTGGTGGTCATTCATTCGAACGACATCATGCCCACAAATGCCGACGGGACGATGGGGTTCCGGCAGAACAATGATCTTTTTTACCTCTGTGGAATTGACCAGGAGGAAACGGTGCTGGTGCTTTGTCCGGATGCGGCTTTGGAAGATGATCGCGAGATTCTCTTCGTCCGCGAAACCTCGGAGCATCTCGCCATTTGGGAAGGCGCTCGTCATACCAAAGAAGAGGCCGCCAAGCTTTCGGGAATCAAGAACGTGCAGTGGGTGGATAATTTTGAGGCCGCTCTGCACCGGCTTGCTCCGCAGATCGACAACATCTATCTGCAAACCAACGAGTATCATCGCGCCGATACCAGCGTTGAAACGAGGAACCGTCGGTTTATCACGGAGTGCCAAAACCGCTATCCTTTACACAACTACGAGCGGGTCTCGGTCATTTTGGCCGAGATGCGAACCATCAAGGATCCGGAGGAAATCAAGTTTATCCAAAAGGCGATCGATATCACCGAGGCCGGGTTCCGTCGGGTCCTGGGCTTCATCAAGCCGGGTGTAGGCGAATGGGAAGTCGAGGCGGAATACATCCACGAGTTCATCAGTCGCAAGTCGCGAGGTTTTTCCTACGCGCCGATTATTGGATCAGGAAAGAACGCCTGTGTTCTTCATTACGTGGAAAACAACTGTGTGTGTGAGGATGGAGAAATGGTCCTCATGGATGTCGGTGCCGAGTATGGCAACTGGGTGGGTGACATGACCCGGACGGTGCCGGTGAATGGCAAGTTCACCGAGCGACAGAAGGCGGTCTACGAGGCGGTGCTGCGGGTGATGTATGGAGCGAACGAGATCCTTCGGCCCGGGCTGATTCTTTCGGAATACCAGAAGCAGGTGCTCGAGTTGATGGAGGTCGAACTGATCGGTCTCGGTTTGATCGATGCCGAAGAAGCCAAGGAGCAGGATGAGAGCAAGAAGTTGGTGAAGAAATACTTCATGCACGGCACTTCACACCATCTCGGACTCGATGTGCACGATGTGGGACATCCGACGTCCAAGTTCGAAGTCGGCATGGTCTTCACCGTGGAGCCCGGGATTTACATTCCCGAAGAAAACATGGGGATCCGCATCGAGAACGAATTCATCATCGGTGAGGAGACGAACATCGACATGTTCGCCAACTTTCCCACGACGGTCGAAGAGATCGAAGCGGCGATGGCGAAGTGATCAAAACTCCAGCCGTCCCCCGAGGGTCAGGTTGCGACCGGGGAGGGGAGCAACGTCCTTCAAGAACGAGGTGTGGAGTCGCCGCTCCTCATCGAGCAAGTTGTTGAGGCGCGCAAAAACGGTGAGCCGCAGCTCTGAAGTGAGATCGAACGAATGGCTCACATCGAGGTTTATCTCGGTGTAGCCCCCAGTGGCCAGTTCTCCCTGGACGATATCAGAAGAAGGCTGGATTCGGTCTTGCTCAAAGGCGTGACGGAATTCGAGGCCGGCCTCAAACGGACCGCTGGTGTAAGCGAGACGGGTTCCAATGCGAAGCGGAGGAATGCGAGGAAGAGGCGTATTGTTGCTCCGATCTTCCGCCCGGATCCAATCACTCATGAAGGAAAGCACGAGCTCGTGCTCAAGCCCTTCGATGACCTTCCAGTCGGCCTGTGCTTCAAACCCGTAAAGGCGTGCATCGGTTTGAGTGTATTCCGCCTGGTTTCCGATGCCGACGATATCCTGAAGGTAGGTGAAATTGTCGACCTGGTAGTGGAAGAGGTTGAGACGAAGGTCGACGTCACAGAGTTCGGCCTCAAGACCGAGATCGACCCCGATGCTCTGCTCGGTTCGCAACGCGGTCCCGTCCAAATCTCCACCAATCAGAAATCGCTGAATTGCCGGGTTATCCCAAAAGGCAAACCGCTCGGTTTCGGTGGGGATCCTCTCGATCGAAGAGAGTGAGAGGTTGGCTTGGAGACGGTCGAAAGGACCGACGCTTTCACGCTCCAAACTCGCACCCAGACTGGCGCTGAAGCTGGTGTCATCCACTTCCCGGGTGAACCCAAACTGAGCCAGGGAATTGTCTTCGATCGTTTGGGTTTCCCAGCGAAGTGCGGAGTGAATTTTGAAGTCTCCGAAGGTTGCCGTTTCGTTGATGAAGAAGCCGAAGTTGGAGGTTTGGAATCGATTGAAGAAACGCGAGGAGGTATCCGGTGCTCCCGCCAAACGGCTGGGATTGAGTTCGTTCGTCCAGAGTTGGAATCCCGCAATGCCACGTAGCCAATCGGTGGGTTCGTGAACGAGATCGAGGCGGGCTTCCACCGCGCGCAGATCGAAAATGGTATCGTTAAAGCTGAGGTCGGCATCCTTGTCTCGTCCCACAAATCTCTCGGTATGCTCGTAGTCGCCGAGGCCAAGATGAAAGGTTGCTTCGGTGAGCCAGGGGAGATCGGGAAGGTAACGAAACCGGATATCAAAACGGTCTTGTTCAAGGCCAAGAGAGGAGTAACCGAAGAGGTCGTTCGGGTCTCCGCCGAAAAGGTAGGGGAGACCAAAATCCGACTCGAAGCGCGAGTAGGCCACCGAAGCTTCCACGGGAAGGTGGGAAGGAAGCCAACTCAGGCCAATC
>JASFWU010000047.1:0-12105 GCA_050049035.1 Akkermansiaceae bacterium
CGGTTTCGATTCAATCGAGTTGGTTTCCGATGTTATCGACAATCGCGCGGAAGGAATCGAAGGCAACAACGGCTTCATCATAAGCATCCTGGGCAATGGCAAGGGGGCCGACCGGATTTCCGTTGATTCTCCTGGTGAGGCGATCTTGCAGAATGTCATAGGTGTCGAAGACGCCGGTGGATTGGTCGACCTGATTTTGTCGGTTGTCATTGGCGCCATCGGTCGGAATGATCATCAGGAAGTTGGGATCGATCCCGAGATGGTTGGAGTTTCCATCAAGATAGCTGCGGGTATTGGCGGCTTCGGCGAGCGCTGACTCGACATAATATCGCGCTCCACGAATGCCTGATTCATCGAAGGCCGGGTCATCGAAGTCGATCAGGTTGCCCTCGCGATCGGTGAACATGTTTGCCAATAGCGTGGAGAGCCCGGCTTGATTCTGGATTTCAGTTAAGGCGTCGCGTGCTTTGGTGAGATCACCGGAGGCTTTGCGGATTCCTCTCAAGCGGGCGAGCTCGGCCTGGTATTCGATGTATTGGCCGAGGAAAGTCAGAAGAGTCCGGTAGTCCTTGTATCCTGAAAACTGGCCGGGATCGACTGGAAGGACATCGACAATGTCGGTATCCCCGGCGACCTGGCTCGGTGCCTGGTAGCGTCGTGGAACTCGGTTTTTGAAGATGTAGTAACCGAAGGGGGCATTCCCGGCAGTGGGGTCGAAGTCAGAAGGGTTGATTCCATCGATGGGCTCGGTCAGGAGATCTTTGTAGACATCGAGAATTCTCTCTGCGTTTTCGACGAGAGTTTCGTAGGTCTCGATTTCGAAATCGATGATGAAGGGACTGTCCTGACTGGAGATGAGCCCGAGACGGATGCGGGCCAGCTTGGAGAGGAGCTGCTTCGAGAGTTGGCTCTCTCCAACTGCCCAGTCGTAGTAGATTTCGAGGAGGGCATCCTGAAATTCAGGGTTGAGCGGGTCCTGGGCAATGGCCTCGCGGAGTTTGGCAAGTTCCCCTCTGACGGCATCTCGTTCGGGTTGTCCAAACCACTGACCGGGATCATTGGAGGCTTCGAAGAGATCAAGAATGGCAATGCTATCCCCGTCGGTTCCGTAGAGGAGGTATTTGTAGCGAAAAGGAGCGTTACCATTTTGAATGGCCGACCTCGTCGTTTCGCTTGGGTAGAGGTTGCTGAAGATGTCGCTCAATACTTCGTTGGTATAGGTGGAGTAGGGAGTGACATAGTTGGCGAAGGCCTGGCCGAAAGAGGATTCAGTCAGATGAAGGCCTTCTCCCTTGGGGACACTTGGATTGTTTGGATCAACGAAGAAGGCTCCTTGAATCGATTCACCACTGAGGTCCGAGGTGGTCGGGGTAAAGCGATTTTCAATGGCCGGGCGGGAGATGATGTCCGGGATTTGGCCACATGCTGAGCCAATGGAGAGTGCCAGAATTAAGTTGCGGAGAGTCGTGACAGGATGGAACAAGGATTAGTCGTCGGTTGGGTCGTAAGGGCTGTTGACCGCTGGAGCTGCAGCGACCTCACGGATCAAGGAGAAGGTGCCGTTGAGGATTCGATTAAGGTAAGTGGTTTCCTCCGGGTTGTCGGCGTGCGAGATGACCTCGGTGTAGCTTCCGAGGATCGAGAGGTTCCTGACGCTTTGTCCGGGCACGGTGGCCGGGTTGGCATTCAGGGTCAGCGATCTCACCAACCGCTCAGTGATGATGCCGTTGTTCAACGAGGGAAGCCGGGTGATCGAGAGCGAGAAGTTTTCAGGTTCAAGTTGGAAGGTGATGGCATCCACAGGCCAGATTTCCTGGGTTTCTCCATCGAGGTCTTTATCAGGAATCAAACCGGTGGAGAGCGACGAAGCGCCGCCGTCGGGAGTGGGGAGCCCGTCGCTTTGTCCCGAAACAAAACTTGCCTGGGTGGTGGTGGCATTTTGAACGACACACAGGCGGAAGGTGCGCTCGGTGAGGTTGTCTCGCAGTGTTCCGAACCAATAGGCATCATTGTCTGCGATGTTGATGGTGTGGGTGACACTTCCGCCTGCCCGGTAGGCTCCTCCCGGTGGATTGGTCGAGAGATCGAGAATCAACTGGCGCGAAGGACGGATGTTCAGGTCGTCGAGAATGTTGATCTCGAAAGTCAAGGTGTCGCCTGACATCATCACTGAAGTGGGAACATTGGCATAGTCCTCTCCTTGAACGGCTGAGCTCCGCTCGTTGACGGATAGGTAGACTTGGCCCGTGAATGGTTGAGTTGCCTTGAGGGTGATGCTGTGGGTTCCGTTGCCTTCTTCGGTCGAGGAAATGGGCTCTTCGAAATCGATGGCGGGGAGTCCGGCAAGCTCGGGGAAACTGTTGAGATCGAGCGGGTCGGTGCCGAGGGCGACTTCGGTGGCATCGCTGAATCCGTCGCTATCAGTGTCAAATCGGTTGGGGTCGGTTCCGAGGATGTTCGTCTCGCGATCGTTGTCCAATCCATCGCCGTCGAGATCGAGCTCACTTCCCAGAAAACGTCCAATGACTCGATAGAATTCCTTGTTTGCGGCGGAGCGAGGAACAACGAGGCGGTAGCGATTCTGACCGAGAGGGATGGAGGCGATGTCCTGAATGGGGCCCCAGGTGCCTGCTTCGAGATTCAAGGAAGCTTGCAGTTCAAATTGCTGGAAGGTGCCATCGTCTTGCACGATCAGGGTGACCTCGTTGTCAGTGGTTGTGATCGAGGTGATGACCGGAACGGCTTGGAGAGCAGAGGAGGCTGCTAGCAAGGCCAGGATGGTGGCTTTGATGGATTGGAATTGAGTGGACAAAGCGAAAAAGAAACGGGTTTCGCTTTCTACCTATCCGGTTGCGTGGGGGAGGTTACGTGATTTGACACTTTTTTTCGAAAAGCAGGCAAAGCAGAGGACTGCCGCATGTTCTGCAAGTCATGGAAACGAGGTGGTTGCCGTTTCCCGTCCGTCACGAGCGGGGGAGTGACTCGGAGTTCACCCGTTTGTCCCCGCCAACGATGCTTTGATCAGGTAGCGAATCTCCTCATCGACATCGGCGGGATGATCGACCACCTGTGAGACGGCCTGACGGAAGAGATCCCGGAATCGGGCCTTCAGTCGAAACACGGCCGCTTTGATCGCACCTTCGGTGGTTCCAAGTTTGACTGCGATCTCCGAAAAGGGAGGGCAGTCAGCTGGATTTGTGATGTAAGATTGCAGGGCCTTGAAGCGATCAGTTTGTCCGAGTTGAAGGTATTCCTTCTCCAGAATTGCCCAGACGGTATCAAAAATGGTCATGGCCCATTGGTGGTCGAAGAGGGCATCAGGTGGCGCATTCGTCGAAAGTCCCGCCTGATATTGATTTTCCATTTCGATCAGATCGAGCGGGATGTTTTGTTCCTGGCCTCCCCGCTTCAAAGTGTTCGAATCTCGGAAATCCTTGTTGAGGTAGTTTTTCACTGCAGCGAGCAGGAAGGTGCGGAAACGACCTCTTTCCCGGTCGGCGGAGCGATGGATTTTTTTTGAAATCAGGAACTCAAAAAAACCCTGAGTCAGATCACGGGCTTTTTCGGGGTCGCCGCATCGATTGCGAATGAAGGCGTAGACGGGGTAATGGTAATTCTCGCAGAGGAGAATGAGGGCCTTCTCCGCGGAGTCAGTATCATCCTTGTTGTGTCCTAGGATCAGGGTCCACTGGGTCGTCAAAAATTGGTCCTCTCCCATCAACTCCGGAAAGATTCCCAAAATCCGGGTGCGAGATCGAGGACCATTTTTGCTCTCCCTTCCTCCTGAAGTGACGAAAATGGCGAGACAACGAAATGAAACGCTTTTCAAAGAGTAGTAATGAGATGACCCGAGCGATGAGGCCCTTTCGAACAGTATTCCATGCTGGGATAAATGCGATGATATCGAGGCTTATGATGGCCCTTTGCCTTTTTGCGGGAACGGTGGTGGAGGTCAAAGCTGCCGAGCCTGAGGCTTCCACGGTCATCGCTTTCGGTGCTTGTGCTCACGAGGACCGGCCCCAGCCAATCTGGGATGCGGTGATTGCGACCAAGCCTGACCTCTTCATCTTTGCGGGTGATAATATCTATGCCGACACCAACGACATGAAGGTGATGAAGGCCAAGTATGCCAAGCTTGCGGCGCAACCGGGCTACCAAAAACTGCGGAAGACCTGTCCTGTCCTGGCGGTCTGGGACGATCATGATTTCGGCGTCAACGACGGTGGGAAGAGGTATCCAAAAAAGAAGGAATCAGCTCAGATCTTCCTCGATTTTTTCGAAGTGCCGAAAGACGACCCACGGAGGAAGCGAGAGGGGATCTACGGAAGTCAAATCATCGGGGAGAAAGGCCGCCGTGTGCAGATCATTCTTTTGGACACGCGCTACTTCCGGGATGATCTCGACAAATACAAGAAAGGTGAGGAACGCCCCAAGAATATCGTTGGATGGTACAAGCCAACCAAAGACACCAAACGAACACTTCTGGGAGAGGCTCAGTGGAAGTGGCTTGAGGGAGAGCTGAAGAAACCGGCTGAAGTGCGAGTCATTGTCTCAAGTATTCAGGTGATTTCCTGGGAGAAGGGGATGGAGTGTTGGGGGAACATGCCGCATGAGCGTGATCGATTGTTCAAGTTGATTGAGACGACGAAGGCGAAAGGAACCTTTTTTATCAGCGGGGATGTCCACTTCACCGAGATCTCAATGACCAAGGACGAGGGACCCTACCCGCTTTATGACCTGACTTCGAGTGGACTGAACCAACGCCCGGGCAAGACCTGGTATACCTCGGTGAATTCCTATCGTCTCCCGGGCAAGGTCTACCCGGGGCGAAACTTCGGATTGATCAAAGTCGATTGGGCCGGTGAGAAAACCAGGATCACTCTGCAAGGGCGCCAGGAATCGGGTGAGGTCGCCCACGAGGAAATGATTCCTCTGAGTCGCCTTAAGTGACTGCCAGAGCAAAGGTGAAGATGAAATCCTTCCTGCCATACATTGCCGTTCTGTTGCTTGTTGCCATTCTTCCGGCGGCTTCATGGGCTCGCTCAAAATTTGATCCCTCCCAGCTGGAATTCATCGACAACGGCACCATCAAGTTGGGAGTCAGCAAGGATCTCGGTGGAGCGATCACTTACCTCTCCAAGTCTGGCACGAAGGAGAATGTCATCAATAACTTCGACTGGGGCCGCCAGATCCAGATGTCCTTTTTCGGAGGCCCCGTGCCTTATCATGAGAAAGGGCAGAAGCCAAAAGACCACTGGAAGCACATTGGCTGGAATCCAATTCAGGCCGGTGACGATCACGGCAACGGGTCAAAAGTCGTCGAGTTGGTCAACAAGGAGCACACCATTTACGTGAAGTGCATTCCGATGCAATGGCCCCTCAACAACCTGCCGGGGGAGTGCATCTACCAGTCGTGGATCGAACTGGAGGGCAATACGGCCAAGGTGCGTTGCCGCTTGGTGAACGCCCGGTCGGACAAGACCCAATACTCCGGAAGGCACCAGGAGCTTCCCGCCATTTACACCAATGGTCCGTATTACCGCCTGATGACTTATCGGGGCGACAAGCCTTTCACAGGCGACAAGCTTTCGCGCATACCCAGGAAGAAGGGTGGGGGATTTCCCTGGAGTTACTGGCTCGCTACCGAGAACTGGGTGGCTTTGGTCAACGAAAACGAGTGGGGTCTCGGCATCTACAAACCCGACAGCACGTTCTTTATCGGCGGCTTTGCCGGGAGAGAGGGCAAGGGCACGACCAACGATTCTTCCACGGGTTACATCGCACCAGTCCACACCGAGATCCTTGATCACAACATCACTTACGAGTTCTCCTACACTCTCATCCTCGGCAGCTTGGACGAGATTCGAAACCACGCGGTGAGCAAAGGAAAAGGAGTCGGCTTGCCTGATTGGAATTTCGCGAAGGACCGGCAGCATTGGCATCACCGGGCTCCCGGAAACAAAGGAACGGATCACGGTTGGCCGATTGAGGGCTTCATCAAGTTGGACCTTTCGAAGAAGGACCTGACCACGATTAGCCCGGCCACCGTCTGGAACGCCGAAGGGGCACCAATGCTGCACATCGAGGCCTCCTTCAAAACCAGCCAGAAGAAGGCAGTTGTCGCATGGAGTGGTTACGATGGTAAAAATCACAACCCGAACTTTGCGCCCGGGAATCACCGACACTTTGATATTATTGGTGATGGTCGCTTTCGAACCTACAAGGTGAACCTGGCCTCGGTCGAAAACTACAAAGGGGCAATGAACTACCTCTTGTTGCATCCCAGTCTGAAGCCGGAAGAGGGTGGATGGGTGAAAGTGAAACGAATTTGGCTCGGCAAGTGAGTGCTATGTTTTCATCGTATCAGAACCTCATGAAAGTTCTGTTTTTTGTATTACTCCTCCCCGCACTCTGTTCACCTGTTTTCTCTGCTGAACCGACAAAGGAACAAAAGCCACCCAACGTCATCCTGCTTTTTATCGATGATCTCGGCTATGCCGACACCGGACCGTTTGGAGCCAAGGATATCCCGACCCCTCACATCGATCGCTTGGCTCGTGAAGGGGTGGTGCTCACCCAGGCCTATGTCACGAACCCTCCGTGTTGCCCGAGCCGGGCCAGTCTCATGATGGGGATGTATGGTCAGAAGTTCGGTAAGTATGGCATGTCCCGCGGCCTCCCGATCCCAAGAGACAAGCCAACTCTTGCCGAGTTTCTTCGAGATCACGGCTATGTCACCGGGCAGGTTGGTAAGTGGGATCTTGGAGACAAGTCGCAGGGGCCTTTTGCGAGGGGATTCATGGAAGTGGCTGAATTTCCCCCAAAGGCTCACGGAGACAAGGTCAGGTATCGTGCCAAGGACAAGAACGGCAAACCGGTCTGGCTGACCAATCTCGATGGAGACCGGCTTGTCGAGTTTGTGAAGCGAAACAAGGAAAAGCCCTTCTTTATGTATTGGTCACCGCTTGCGGTGCACTCACCTCACAACAATGTTCCCAAGAAGCTGGCGGACCGGACTACTGCCCCGCCAAATCGACGCAAACTGGGTGGGGGAATTGTATCAGTCGATGACCAGGTCGGGAAGTTGCTGGCTTGCCTCGAGAAGAACGGTCTGAGGGAAAAGACTCTGGTCATTCTATCGAGCGACAACGGAGCCAATCCGGCCGAAGGAGGCTCTTCGGCTCCCTACCGGGGAGGAAAAGGGAAGGGAACCCAGCAGATCGGTTGGACCCTCAGCCCGACGATCATGTCTTGGCCCGGGGTGATTCCGAAGGGCAAACGATTCGAAGGGATGTCCTGCACGCTCGATTTTTTCGCCACCATCGCGGCGGTTGCCGGTGTCGAGGCTCCGAAGCATCTCGATGGGGTGAACCTGCTTCCTTATCTGCGTGATGAGAATAAGGGCAGCCCTCACGAATTCCTCTATTGGTTGAACAACCAACCCGACGATGCACCCCGTCGTCACTTGGTGGCGGTGCGCTGGAAGCAGTGGCGGCTTTACCGGCAGCGTGAAAAAGACCCCTGGCAGCTCTTCGACCTCATCAAAGATCCGAAGGAAATGAAAAACGTGGCAAAGGAGTTTCCCATGGTTGTTGAGCAGATGGCGGCCAAACATGCCGAATGGAAGAAAAGCCACGTTCCTCCTCCCGAAATGAAGAATGTCACAGGGAAAAGCAATCCTCCCACTGGCCACGGCTGGGTCTTCAGCGATGGGCGATTGAAAGCACCAGCTGTCGAGAGGAAGGACAAGAAGTGATGTTGAAACTGATCATCCGATTCCTTTTGCTGGGGATGCTTCCTGCGTTGGCTGCTCCATCCAAGCCCAACCTCATCGTGATCTTTACCGACGATCATGGATATGCCGATCTTTCCTGTGTCGGGACTGAACCGGATGTGAAAACGCCGCATCTTGACCGCCTTGCGGCCGAAGGGGTGCGCTTCACCGATGGTTACATCACCGCTCCGCAATGCTGTCCCTCACGGGCCGGATTGCTGACCGGCCGCGATCAGAATCGATTCAACTTCAACGCCAACGGGAAAGGCCCCATGCCCACGAAGGAGGTCACGATCGCTGACAGGCTTGGCAAAGCTGGATATGTCACCGGGATGGTGGGAAAGTGGCACCTGGATACCGATGGTGATCCCAAACTTCACCACCCCCTTGCTCGTGGTTTTCAGGAGACCTTCTGTGGTCATATCAACAGCTACTCGGCCACCTATGATTTGAAAGGGAATCGCTTCGACAAGCTGCAGCGGGTTCGCACCACCGGTGACCGGCTCGATCGGCAATCCGATGCCGCCGTGCAGTTCATCGATCATCATCACGAGAAGCCCTTCTTCCTCTATCTGGCTTACTTTGCCCCGCATGTTCCTTTGGCTTCATCGAAAAAGTACCTCGATCGCTTCCCTGGTGAAATGCCCGAGCGTCGTCGCTATGCCTTGGCCATGATCTCGGCTGTGGACGATGGCGTGGGCCGGATCATGAAGCGACTCAAGGATCATGGAATTGATGATAACACCATGATCTTCTTCATCGGTGATAACGGCGCACCGCTGAAACTCCACATGGAGGACAAGACCCTCGAATTCAAAAAAGGGGCCTGGGATGGTTCCAAGAACACGCCTCTCAATGGTGAAAAAGGGATGCTTGCGGAAGGGGGGATTCGCGTGCCTTATCTGGCACGATGGAAAGGAAAGATTCCGGGTGGTCAGGTCTGCAAGACACCCGTCACCTCACTCGATGTCGCGGCCACCGCCTGTGCGATGGCCGGAGTGAAGCGACCGGACTCCCTTGATGGACTCAATCTCCTGCCCCTGCTTTCTCAAAACCAGCCACTTCCCAAGCGTGCCCTCACCTGGAGATTTTGGAGCCAGGCTGCAGTGCGTGAAGGCGACTGGAAGCTTCTCAAGATGGGGGACCGAAAGTCCTATCTCTTCAATCTTGCCAACGATCCGGGAGAGTCGAGGAACCTGTTCAAAGAAAACCCCGAAACCGCAAAACGACTCGAGAGCAAGCTGGCGAGTTGGGCAATTGAACTTGATCCCGCGGGTCTTCCGACCGGGAATGGAAACGTGCAGGAGCAGTTCTTTTACCGCCACTTTTTCAAACTCCCTTTGCCCGAGGGAGTCAGCCCCAATCGAAACCCGTTTGTGACCCGCCGTCGTCACATCAGGTGATGGCAAGCGAAGCATCGGGTGCATGACGTCCCGGTTCTCTTCAGATGGGAAGCTCAAGAAGTTGATGGGAAGGTCGGGTGAGGTTCATTGGCTTCCCTTTCGAAATCACGATGACGTCTTCGGTTCGGACTCCGAATTTGTCCTTGTGATAAATGCCGGGTTCGATGGTGAAGGCCATCCCGGGTTCGAGAAGGATCTCGGGAGCTCCTTGTGAGAGGGGAGGAACAGGATCATGGGTTTCGAGACCAATCTGGTGGCCGAGTCCGTGCGTGAAAACCTCGCCGTGACCGGCATCCGAGATGATGTTCCGGGCGATCTTGTCGACTTCGCGGTTGGTCCGCCCCTCGGTTGATCCCTCAATTGCTGCTTCGAGCGCCGTGGAAACAAGGGCATGGATCTCGCGCATCTCGTTCGTCGCTTTCCCAAGGCAGACCGTCCGGGTCATGTCGGAGGCGTATCCCTGATGAATCACTCCAAGATCGATGAGGAGCATTTGGTTTTTCCCGATCACGGTGTTGTCGGGGAGATGGTGAATCTCCCAGCAGCTAGGCCCGGCAGCCACGATGGGAGTGAACGAGTAGGCGTCGATTGCCTCCTGGCGTGCCATTTCGGCGAGGATCAATCCCTGGACTCCGCGCTCGGTCATGTGTGGTCGGATTTGAGGGAGGACTGCAGCGAGAATGGACTCGTTCAGGCGCTGGGATTTCGCCATCAGGGCGACCTCGTCGGGAGATTTAATTTGCCGGACGTGTTCGATGACCGGGCACGGTTCGAGGAGATGGGGCGCGAGAGCTTCCTGCCATCGTTTCGAAGCAGAATGGGAAATGTTCTGATCGAGCCCGATTCTGAAAGGAGATTCGGGTAGTCGTTTCGAAATCACTTCCGCCGGTTGGGTGCTGGTTTCGATTTCAAGAAGCTGGCCGAGGGCAGTGGTTTGCGCTTCCGCCCATGGGAGGGTGCGGGAATGGGTGATGAGCAGAAGTTCCTTCGCGGTGATGAAGAGGGTTCGTGGTTCGCCTTTGAAACCGGTGAGATAACGCACATTCGCTTGATCCGAAACGATGACCCCGTCGAGCTCCAGCTGCTCCATTCGAGCCCGTGTCCGGTCGAGACGTTGCTTCATCTCTTCAGGCGAAAAAACGAAAGGGGAATTCATGGGACGGGTGGATCGTGCGAAAAAATGGAAGGAAGGAAAAGCGCGCGATTTGGTTCGCGTATGGTGGGGCGATGACAGGCTTTGCGAGAGGGATGGAGAAGCCGGGCCGGTTTGTGGTGGTCGTGCTTCTCCTCCTGGTGTTGCTCGGAGTTTTGTTGGCAGGATTGATTCGTTCCGGGTCGCAGGGAAAGAGAGAGCTTCGAGTGGCGTGTGCGGCCGCCTTTCGAAAGCCCATGGAAGAAATCGCCAGGCGGTTTGAAGAAGAAACGGGTACTTCAGTGGTCCTGAGTTTCGGTGGTTCCGGAGCATTGGCCGCCCAGGTGCAGGTTGCGGGTGGCGATTTGTTTTTCCCGGCGGACGATCGGTTTTTCGATGCTCTTGAGCAAAGAAAAATGCTGAATGATCGCGTGCCCATGGTTCGCATGCAGCCCGGGCTGGTGGTCGCCAAGGGCAATCCCAAGGAGATTCAATCTCTCCGGGACTTGGGTAAAGACGGGGTGCGCGTGGTGTTGGCCAACGAGTCGGCTGCCATTGGCCGGGTGTCGTGGGGTTTGTTCAGGGAAGGAGGGCTTTCTTCCAAAGTGAAGCGAAACCTCGTGGTGACCAAGCCGACCGTCACCGAAATCGTCGAGGATGTTGCCCTTGGCGCGGCTGATGTGACCATTGCCTGGAGATCCGTGGTGAGGAACGATACGAGGGTAGAGTGGATTCCCAACTTGGAGGAATTCGATCACGACTATCCCGCCTCCTTCGGCATCCTCGAGTCAGCCTTCTCGCAGGAAGAAGCAGAAGCTTTCGTCGAGTATTGCCTTGACCCGCAAAAAGGTGGAGCAGTCTTCGACGAGATGGGATTTCTGACCGGGGCTCGGTGAGATTGACTTGTGGAAGCTCGATCAAGACTAGAGGTTCCCGCGAAATTGCCCTATCGCTTGTGCGAACCATGAAGGGAAAAATTGTCATGATCGGCCTCAAGTCTTCGGCGGTGGACTTTGAGAAATGGCCGGACCTCACGGTGGAAAAATTGGAAGCTGCCTTTTCGGCCATCGAAGCGGAGTTGTCCGGGGCCGGCTATGATCCGCTTTGGTGCCTCATCGGGCCCGGTGAAGAAGACCTTGAGATCATCAAAAGAACCCTCCGTGAGGAAACTCCGGATCTGGTGATGGTCGGAGCCGGAGTGCGACTGGATCCCGATCAGTTCCTCCTATTTGAGAAGGTGGTGAATGTCATTCACGAGGAAGCTCCCCAAGCCAAGATTGCTTTTAACACGGACCCCTTCGACACGGTGCAAGCGGTCGATCGTTGGTTGGACTGATTTATGTCTGCGGGAGAGAGGAAACGAGTGTGGAGAGTACGACCCGAGTGGCCGTTCCTGCTCTTTTTGCTTTCGTTGGTCTCAGCCTATCTGGCGCTCATTTTTTTAATGGTGGGAGCCAATGTCCTGACCGCGTCGTGGGATTCTTTGTGGAGCGCCCTTTCTGATTCCGACATCCGGGACGCGGTTGGTTTGACTCTCAAGACGAGCATGGCGACGGCGCTGCTTTCAGTTTTGGTGGCGGTTCCGGTGGCATATCTCATGTCGCGCTATGAGTTTCGAGGGAAGGCTCTGCTCGATGCTCTGGTCGATATTCCTGTTTTGCTACCTCCACTTACGGTGGGCTTGAGTTTGCTTCTGGCATTCAATCAACTCTCCTTTGCTGTCTCACTGGGAGTGCTGGCCTTTTGTTTCTGCGTGGCCTCCCTGGGGGCGTGGGGCGGGCGGGCTCCCCGTGCGG
>JASFWU010000048.1:0-12035 GCA_050049035.1 Akkermansiaceae bacterium
CGGAGGAGCAATGTCAGGCCTTTTCAGGAAGACAGCGGTCCGATGGATACCCCCAACCTATTGGGCTTCGGGAATGCGGCTCATGCGCCACGGACGGTGAGGCAGTCCACCTTAAAACCCGCTCTGCAACAGAGCGGGTTTTTCCGTTTGGAGAGATCGAAGTGCCTCCTCGATTTTTCCTTCCTTTGCCTCTTGCAAAAACGGCCCTGATCCGAAATCTTCGCCCCACGGAGAGGTGGCAGAGCCTGGTTTAATGCACCGGTCTTGAAAACCGGCGTGGGGTAACTCACCGTGGGTTCGAATCCCACCCTCTCCGCCATCACCCCCGGCCAGCTTGTCTGGTCGGGGGTGATGGCGTTTCAGGGTGGGCCGAGAACCTGCCGAGCATCGCGAGGCCCCGGAGTTTAAATGCGATGGTTTCGCTCGAAACCAGATCTCCCCCGGAACTCCGGAGGAGGAGTTGCGTCAACTTCATGACCAGAGTGGAGCGTGGATCAACCACCCTGTCAGGAAGAGACCCCGTGATCTGATTCGATCCGAGATTCCTCAGTCTCGTCCTCCCGGGATTCTCGCTTTCCTTCCTCAGCCGGCCCCCGACGCTTCACAGCACATCCAATCCACACCAAAATGGTGGGGATATTGACCAGCAACGCCAGCAAAAGGAGGCACAAGCCAATATTGACCCCACCGCCGGGAAGGCCGGCTTCGGCAATCGAGCTGAAGACATACGAAACAAGAGCAAGGACCAACAAGCTTCCGGGAAACACACTGAGGGCTATGGCGATTCTTTTCATCAATGAAAGCGTGCCCCCAAAACAAAGCTTCTCTAAATCGATTGCTGTTGCGGAACCATCTCTTGGGTCGATCACAGAAACTGCTTTTCACCTTCTTCCTTACCTCAATCAACCTTCATCAAAGTGCTTTGTGAGAGCTACCAAACTAGAATTCACCAGACCTTCCATCATGCTGGTTGCGCAGGATAGGTCCTGTCCCTCGTTGAAGCCGTTCCTCAACCCAACCACTTTCATTCCGGCATCGCGGGCCGCTGCGATTCCCGGAGCTGAATCCTCCACAACGAGACACTCAGGCGGGCAAACCGAAAGCAACCCTGCGGTCCCAAAATAAATGTCAGGAGCAGGCTTGGCGCGACAGCCCAAGTCAGTGGCGGATACCATGAGATCAAACCACTTTTGAAAACCAAATCGCCCGGCAACGACATCGATCCATTTTCTTGGGGACGAAGTGGCCAGAGCCAGCTTGAGGTTGGATGCGGAGATCTCGTCGAGGAGTGGGACAACTCCATCGATCAGCCGGGCATGGGTCGTATAGATTTCACGAATGCTCTCATTGTAGTCCTCCAGAAACGCTTCTTCGGACGCCTCCAAACCATGGTGCCGGCAAAGAAACTCGAAAAGGGGGCGGCCACTGAGCCCGGCCACACCTGCCTGCTTCTCATCCGTCCACCCCGGAATCCAGCGCGCCACCAAATCACGACCTTGAGTCAGCCAGTGCTTTTCAGAATCGATGAGGACTCCGTCCATATCGAAAATCACGGCTCTCAGTTCAAAGGAATCCTTCCAGTTCATGATTGTGCAAATCAATGCCCATACGAGATGGCGGACAAGTGATTGAAGCTACCACCCGGCCCGGACGGCGGCAAACACGATGAGGTTGTCGGCCGGAAGGGATTCGAACTGAAGACGATGGCCAGTCAGTAGCATCTATCCTCGCTGGATCTGCCCAACATCCGGTCACTCCGGCCTGGGAGGGAAATGAGAATGCTGCAAAAGTGTTAGCAATTCCAAACAGGACAGGACAGGCTTCCTCCCTGATGAATCGCCTCACCCTCGTTTTTCTTTTCCTCACTCTGAAGTGCTTCGGCGTCGACCGGCCGAACGTGGTCATTCTTTTGGCCGACGATCTCGGGTATGGCGAACTCTCCTGCCTGAATCCCGCAGGAAAAATCCCCACTCCAAATCTCGATCAACTTGCAAAGGACGGGATGATCTTCACCGATGCGCATTCGGGATCTTCGGTTTGCACCCCGACGCGTTACGGACTTCTCACCGGACGCTATTGTTGGAGGAGCAGGCTTCAAAATGGCGTCCTCACCGGTGGTGAATCACTTCTCGCCCAAGACCGCCTGACTCTTCCCAAGATGCTCAAAGCCCAGGGCTATCACACCTGCGTGGTTGGAAAGTGGCATCTGGGGATTCTGTTCGATGGAAAAAAGAATGCCGCCAAGAGCATTCCGGTCGGGACCAAAGTGACCCATGGCCCCCTGGACCGAGGCGGCTTTGACGAATTCCACGGATTCCATCATGCCCGTCAGATGGGACTCTGGATCGACAATGACAAGCTCACCCGGCACATCGAACACGTCGACATGCTGCCGGATCTGACCAAGAGCGCGGTGGACTACATTGCCTCACGCAAAGACAAGAAAGGGCCCTTCTTTCTTTATGTCCCCTGGAATTCCCCTCATTCGCCGGTCGTTCCCAACGAGAAGTGGAAAGGCAAAAGCGGGATCAACGATCACGCTGACTTCGTCATGCAAACCGATGATTCCTGCGGCCAGGTGATCAAGGCTCTCGAGGAAAACGGATTCAGCGATAACACCATCGTGATCTTTTCATGCGATAACGGAACCTCCCCAACTACCTCGGGACTTCCCGATCTCAAGAAAGCCGGACACAACCCGAGCGGCAGGCTCCGCGGAATGAAAGCCGACTTCTGGGATGGCGGCCATCGCGTTCCATTTTTCGTCCGTTGGCCCGGAAAGGTAAAGGCGGGCTCCACCAATCCGGGACTCACCTGCCTGAACGACATCTTTGCCACGCTGGCGGAGATTCTTGATGCCGAGTATCCCGCAACCGAAGGTGTTGATTCGATCTCCTTCCTGCCGTCACTCACCGGGCAACTGGACAAACATGCCCGTAAAGATGTCGTGCATCATTCCTACATGGGCCTTTTTTCCATTCGCCAGGGTCCCTGGAAACTTCTTTGCGGGCCCGGCTCCGGTGGTTGGGGAAAGCCCAGACCGCACGAGGCCATGAAGAAAGGCGAACCCATGGTGCAGCTCTATCACATGGACGAGGATCTCGGCGAGACCAAGAACCTCCACTCGAAGCATCCGGAAAAAGTAAGAGAACTCAGAGGGCTTCTTGAAAAGCAAATTGCCGATGGGCGGACCACTCCCGGTCCCAAGCAGAAGAACGATGTCGAACAGGTGATCATTGACAAGCTGGACAAGTCGAAGCGGAAGAGAAAGAAGCAGTAAAGGCCTGGCCGGATTGCCTCAAACGGAAAGAGGACACTTGGACGGAGCCCTTGATCTTGCTTCTGCGTTCCAGCTTCAAAGAAAACTGCCCGCTCCCTGGCAGGAGTCGGGCAGTGAGAAAAAAGAAGGGCTCCGCAGGTCTCGTTTCCTGAACCCGGAAGAAGCACCAGGACTTACTGGGCAATCCTTACGATGTAGAACCGCTTTACGGTGTCGGCTGGAAGGCCGGATTCGGTGAAGGAGGTGGTCTCCTGTCCGGGCGCGGCACTGTAGTTGTCATCCAGTTCAATCCAGAGTGACAGCTCATCCTCAAGATTGTCGTTCGCTAGAATGGAATACCCCGTTCCATCCTGGGAGTTCCAGGTAATGGTGACTGAGATCGTATCCGGATCTCCCGGAACCACCTGGGTGCTGATGGAAGAGATCTCCAACTCCGCTCCCTGCCCAGGACCCTGGTCCACGAAGAGTTTCACGTTGTCAATTGCGAGATTCATCGCCGAACCACCGGTTCTCCCGGCGATCTGAACACGGAAGTCCTCAAGATCCATCGCGGGAATGGAAAAATCAGTGAAGACATTTTGAGCATTCCCCTGTCGATCCGGTTGATCATACATAGTGACATCGACAGAGGCATCATTCGTGACTGGGTCGCGTGTGACATCGATACCAACAGAGGCCCAAACATCCTGGGTCAGGGTATAGGGAGAGTCTCCGCCAATCTCGACTCCGTTCCAGGTGATGGTGGAATTGGTGGCCTGAAAGGTTCTGAAGCCCACTCCAAAGGAATTTTCAATTCGGGCTCTTTCCTCAACCGTTTCAAAAACCAACGGCACAACTCCCGAGTCACCATGGACAGTGGTGGAGAGGAAGTTCACTCCAAAACCATCGGCTTGAACATTCTGCGCGAGGTAGTCCATCTGGAAGGAAAAGTTCTGCCATCCCGTGTAATCCTGGGCGGATTCAAAGGAGATGAAGTTTCCGGCACTTCCGATATTCTCGAGCAGTTGATAGTAGTTTCCATCCGAGGTTCCATTGGCCGGAATCCACTGCCCCTTGCGGGCGAGCCGAAGGGCTGCATCCTCGAATCCCTCACCATTTCCGTCAAAGTCGGCCACAAGTCCCGGCACCGGATTCAATGGATCGTCGATGGTCGGGTCACGACCCAGGTCCAGCTCCAGGCCATCCTCAAGTCCGTCGTCATCGGAATCCGCTTCGTTGGGATCAGTGCCCGGTTGGTTGGCATCCACAAAGGGAAGAGTGGGATCCTCGTCCCCATCCAAAAGTCCATCTTCGTCCGTGTCATCGATGAGCGGGTTGGTGCCGGTCTGACTCGCACTCACCCAGATTCCACCCCCATCCTCAACATCGTCGGTGAGACCATCCATGTCGGTGTCATCACTGACCGGACTGGTTTCGAGATTAAATTCCTCGAGGTTGGTCAGGTTGTCCGAATCCGGGTCACCGGAAGCCCCTTGGGCCGGATCACCCACCAATCCGTTGTTGTTCGGATTCAAGCCGTTGTCGTTGGGATCAAGACCGTAAAAGATTTCCCATTCGTCTGTCATCCCGTCCCCATCGGAGTCGCCGGGAATTGGCACGGTGACATCCAGCTCAATGTTGTCGAGCTCCAGAGTCATCGCCGAACCACCGGTCCGGCCACCGATCTGCACCCGGAAATCCTCAATGACAAAATCCTGAACGGCAAAATCAGTGAAGACGTTCTGGGCATTTCCCGCCTGACCCGCCTGATCGTAGATCGTCACGTCGACCGTTGCTTCCTTGGTCACGGCATTTCGGTCCACGTTGATTGAAAGCGATGCCCAAGTATCATTTTGCGGCAGGGTGTAGGGAGTATCCACACCAAGTTCTTGGTTGTCATAGGTGATGCGGGCATTGGTGGCCTGGAAGGTTCTGAATCCAACGCCAAAGGAATTGTCAATGCGAGCCCGCTCCTCGACCCCTTGGCCGCCAAACTGATCCAGGTAGCCAATCCCACCGGTGTGACCGTGGACGCTGGTGTCGAGAAAGTTCACACCAAACCCGTCGGCCTGGACGCTGGCAGTCCGAAAGTCCATCGTCAGGGTTGCCTTGGTCCATCCTGTGTAGTCGTCGGCCGGATCGTTTTCATCCGAATCAAAAGAAATAAAGGGTCTCTGGCTGGCTACGTTATTCAGCAGGCTGAAGTAAGAACCGGTCGGACCTCCGGGTGTGATCCCTGGCGGGTCGAAACCCTCGGCGGTGCCCACAACAAAGCCAATGTCGTTACCGTCAAAATCAGCCAGCAGCGCGCCTTGAGCAAAAGGAACGGCCGCCAGAGCAGCCAAAGACAGAGCAAGGGTAGGGATGGTTTGTTTTGTCATAGCGTGTGTGATTCGCCCCTCAATAAAGGTTCCGCCGAAGGTAAGGGAAACGCCTCAATCAGGTCAAACTCAAAAGTGCGGTCGTTTTTCCTTTTTTTCCAGCGTCCGCTCATTTCCATCTCAACTCCACCAACCCCGGTTTCACGTTTTCAAGGGTGAAGGTTTGGCCATCGGGCCAGCGGACTTCCAGCTTGGCCGAGCCTCGGTCCGCAAGTCCCTCGCCTCCGAAGAAGTGGAAGCTGCCGGACTGGGACAGATAGCTTCCACCACCGGTGACTTCGATGGTTTGCGGCAGTCCCCATTCGCCGGTTAGAGTCAACCGAGCCCCGATTGCTCGAAGATTCCCCTCCGGCCCCTTGAGTCGAACCCCGATGAAGCCCTTCCGGCTGGTATTGAGAAAGGTGCTGACCGGACCGCTGTTTTCAGTAAAAGCGAGATCGGGGATGCCATCTCCATTGAACTCATTCACGGTCACCCCCTTGGTATCACCATTGATGAGCACGCCGGTTTGATAGGGCTCAAGCACATCGAATCCGTCCCGACCGTTCCAACTGAGGACGGTGGCACCGACACTTCCGGACATCCGGCCGACTTCCCGTTGGGGAGAGTAGAAATTTTGGGCGATCACCAGCTCGGGACGCTGGTCCCCGTTCAGCTCGGTGGCCACCACCCCAAAACCCGGCGCCAACTGCGCCATGCGAGGTAGCGGGAAGGCTTCAAACTGAATCTTGCCGATTTCGCTCTTGTTGATGAACACAAAGCTCCTGAGCTCGTTCATCTCAAGCCGGCCACTGGTTTCGAGTCGCTTCGGGGTGTAGATCTCTTCCAGGCTCGAGATGGCAAATTTCTTGTAGGTCCCCAGTTTGGTCTTGAGCGATGGCATGGCGTTACTGGAGCAACTCAATCCTCTCCGCGGCAACTGGCAATCGACCCCGAGCTTGGCCTCGACGAGACGAAACTGCCCGGTCCCGTCCAGATCCCCAAAGTAAAGGAGCTCGGGCTTCTTCGAAGTAGCCTTGTAGGTGGTGTTGATCCCGAAGTTGGTGGCTACATAGTCGATATCACCGTCGCCATCAAAATCACGCCCGGCGATGCCATTCCAGATCCCGGTCCTTTTCGAAAAACCAACTTCAGTCGTGAGGTCCTTGAGGGAACCTTGATCATTCCGGAAAACCCTGATTGGTCCGTATTCGTGGGTTACCAGCAGGTCCATCCAGCCATCCTGGTCGATATCCGTCCAGAGGGCGGAGGTTGCCCTCTGGCAATCATTGAGCCCGCCCGCTTGATCCTCTGAAGCCTCAACAAACTTGAGCTCACCGGGTTTGCTTTCGTTGAGATAGAGACGGCTGCCGGGGGAAAGCGGCCAACGCCCGGGCACCACCCGTCCACCAATGAAAAGATCCAGGTCGCCATCGAGATCAACATCGGCAACGGCCGCGACACTGGAGCTCATCGGTTTTCCCGGAAGATGATAGGGCGGTGCAAATTGACCCGGCTCCCCTGATGCGAGATAGAGCCGGTCCAGGTAGGCGGGATCACCTTCTTTCGCTTCAATGCTGCCACTGGTGACGAGGAGATCGACACGGCCATCCCCGTCCGCATCAAAGAACAAGGGTGCCATGTCCTCGGAAGAAGAGTCCCCGGCAATGACCTTGTTCGGCTTCCACTCGAGTCTTCGATCAGTGCGTTGCAATGAAAGCTGACCCGCGATCCCTTCACCCTGTGCAAGGAAGCAATCATCATCGCCATCACCATCGACATCCGCCCAAGCGATCCCCGGACCCATCTGCGACTGTTTCCACGGAATGAGCGGCTGCTTCGCGTAATCGTCAAACGGCAACTCGCGGTGTCGACCATGGCTCAGGACCTTCACTTTGACGAAGTCCGGACGCGGACGCTTGTTTTCACGAATCTCCTGGGGAGCTCTCGCCTCACTGACAACAAAACGATTGCCCGCCTCCAGGTTCTCAAAGCGATCCACCCCTCCGGACGGCCACTCCACCACCAGGCTTTCAATCCGGTCAGACGCACCCAAACCAAACTGAAGGTCGTCGGCATCACAGGAGATAAAACCGGTCATCGGATTGACGGCCTTCACCTGGTTCTTGCCTCCTGCCGTCACTTTGACAACCGCCCCCACGCCCCTCGGGTTGCTTCGGGTTCCACGCAAAGCAACGGTGATCCTCTTCTTTTCCCCACTTGTCGTGTTTTCGTAAAATGCCACGGGCCTCGCCAGGTGACCGACCACCAGGTCGGGATCGCCGTCATTATCGAGATCCCCAACGGCGGCGCTATAGCTCATGGTGGGTTCTTTGATCCCCCACTCTGCGCTCACGTCCTCAAACTTGAGATTCCCCCGATTGCGGAACACCAGATTGTCTTCTTCGCGGGTGTCGCTGGACTTGAAGAAATCAAACTCGGTGTTTCCGAACATGAAGGACAAGGGCATTGGACGATCGGAGTCATTGGTCTTCCGGGCCATTCCGTTGGCAAAGAAAACGTCGACCAAGGAGTCGCAATCGTAGTCCGAACACTTGACCGCCCAGGTCCAGTCGGAGTTGGCCAGACCCGCCATGTATCCGGCCTCCATGAAGCGACCGGTCCCGGTATTGATCATGACGGTGTTTCTCATCGTCTGCCTGGGAATGGCGGTATCAAGAAACTCACGGTGGATGCTCATGTCCCCCATGGTGGTCTTTGATTTGTAGTGGGTGGTCATCCCCATGTCGGCAATGACAAGGTCAAACCGACCGTCCCCGTTGAGATCGGCGGCATCCGATCCCATGGCATACCAACTGGTATAGGGAGCGGCCAACTTGATGACATCGGTAAAGGTCCCGTTACCATTGTTCAGGTAAAGTTGGTCCGGATTGTCGAAGTCGTTGCAGACGTAGAGATCGGGATCACCGTCGGAATCGTGATCATACCAGGTGCATGACAGGCCAAAGGTCCGGTTCTTGATTCCGGCTGCCTTGGAAACATCCCGGAAGGTCTTGCTGCCCTGGGCCACCTGGCTCTGCAGGAGAATGTTTTCCCTCCCGGCATTGTAGTAAACATAGCTCCCGGGACCATGCTTGACGAGGGTGTAGTATTTTTCGAAACCAGGCTTCAGTCGTGGGTTGGCGGTGTTTTTCCCGATAATCGGGAGTTCCTTGGGGCGACCGTTGGCCCGCTTGAACTCGCTGGTCAGAATGAAGATATCGAGATCACCATCGAGATCATAATCTGCAAACGATGGGTTCAGACTGGCATCCGAAATGTCCAGCCCCCACTCCTTGGCCTTCTCTTCAAATTTGATGGGTCCACCGGGTTCGGTGACGTTGATATAGAGGCTGTTGGGAACATCGTAGTTGCAAATATAGATGTCGAGGTCCCCGTCGTTGTCGATATCGAGGACGGCAGCGCCACTGGACCAAAGGTCCCTGGAAGCCGGATCCCACTCGACCTCCTCAAACTTCCAGCGGGCGGTCTGACGATAGATTTTGTTCTCACGCGCTCCCGAAGTGAGGATCACATCGAGCTTGCCGTCGTTGTCGAGATCTCCAAGCGAAACACCCCCCCCCGCAAACCCCGAGATATAGAGACGCTTCAACTCATGGGTCTCATCAATGGGATTGACGAAATTGACGCCAATCGCTTCGGGGTCCAGTTCGCGGAACAAACTCTTCCCTCCCCCTTGAGCCGGAGCCAGCTTGGTCTTGGTGATCCCTGCAAATGACCAGGCGGACAACAGTCCGCAGGAAATCACCGAAAAAACAAAACGTGTGTGCATCGCCCGTGAATAAAGCCAATATCCCAAACACAGGCCACTGAAAAGTTGCCTTGAATCCAAGAAGGTTGATCAAAGCCGATGACTCAATTGGGGACTGCGACTCCAGTTTTCACTGGAGAAGTTTGCCAAAGGCAGTATCGAGAAGCCTACCACTGATTGGCAATCCCGGACCGTCCACCTTTACGAATGCGGTTGGATCAACCTGAGGCCCACACAATGCAGATACCAAAAATGATCAGAAGCAGCCGGTTCCCGCTTGCAGCCCTCGCTCTCATTGCATCCGCACCCGCCGGCCAGTATGTTCAGAGTTTTTCCGGATTCCCGCAGGGCACCGTCGATCTGAATGATGGCAGCGAGATCGACGGAAACACCGGGGTGACCTCGATTCGTGGAACCAGCGATCGATACCTGCGTCTGACCGCAAGCGGAACCACCGGCACGATCTCATCCTTCAGACTCCCCGAACTCGATCCCGGCAGGACGATTGAATCCTTCACCGCTCGCTTTGATCTTTGGATTGGAGGCAGTGGCACCCTGGCCGACGGGGTGTCCCTCACCTTTGGAGACATTCCTGCGGGCAGTGGAGGAGGCGAAGGAGGATTTCCTGCAGATAACGGCCTCATCATCGCCTGGGACACCTACGACAACGGAGGAGACCCACCTTCCGTGGAAATCTTCTCGGATGGCATCAGCATCGACAACAATCTCCACAATTACGGCACAACCCTGAATCGCTGGGTCCGGGTCACCATCTACTGGGATGAGAACGGTCTCGATCTCAACTACGATGGAAACGTTCTCGCCAACAATCTTCCCACTCCCGGATTCACTCCGGGTGCCGGCGATCGCTTTGCATTCTCGGCTCGCACCGGAGGCCTGACCCAGAACGGCTATCTTGACGATCTCACCGTAACCACCACGACGACAGCGGCCATCGAAACCGGCGGACCGGTCATCAACGAGTTTGTTGCTTCCAATGAAGACGGCCTCGAGGACGAAGATCTGGACAGCTCCGACTGGCTGGAGATCTACAATGGTCAGAACCAAAGCGAGAATCTTGAGGGCTACTTTCTGACCATTGATCCCTCACATGCCAACCGATGGCGGATCCCGGCGGTGACTCTTGACGCCTACGAATACCTCGTGGTTTTTGCCTCGGGCAAGGACCGGATCCTCTCCAACAGCCCTCTGCATACCGACTTCCGGCTTCCAAAAGAAGGAGGCTACCTCGCGCTGCTCGCCCCCGACGGAGTGACCGTGGTGAATGAGTTCAACTACGGAGTCCAGGCGGAAGACACCGCCTATGGAGCGAAGGGTGCGAACAGAACCCTCGGGTATCTCGAATCGCCTTCTCCGGGGGAAGCCAACAGCGGACTTCAGGCGATCGGACCACCAGCGGAAGATGTCGAATTCAATCGTCGCGGAGGGCTCTTCTCGGGTTCCACCACCCTTGGCATCCTTCCCCCGGCTTCTCCTGATGCCGTCATTCGATACACCACCGATGGCACCATCCCGAACGAGAGCTCGCCGATCTACTCCACCGGCTTCTCGATCTCCGAATCCACCACCATCCGGGCCCGGGTGTTCGAACCCGGCAGACTTCCCGGAGAAGTGAAGAGTCGAACCCTTCTGGAACTGGCCAATGATGTCGCCGACTTCTCGTCAAACCTGCCGATTGTGGTTGTCGATTCCTTCGGAGTGAACATCGACAGCGCCAACAATCCCGAAGCCCCGCGGCCCTTCCGGCCGGTCTACACCGTGGTGGTCGATCGTGATGAAACCGAAGGGCTTGCCCGCATGGCGGATGAGCCCGATTTCACCGGCCGGGGCGGGATGCATGTCCGTGGCCAGACTTCCGCCGGCTTTCCGAAAAAACAATATGCCTGGGAGACGTGGAACAACGAAAACGAAGACAAGGATGTTTCCATTCTGGGGATGCCCAGCGAGTCCGATTGGATCCTCTACGCCCCCTATTCCGACAAGGCCCTGATGCGTAACGCGATCGTGTATGAAACGGCAAGACAAGCACAAGGGAACTTTGGAGGAGTCAGAACCCGTTACGTCGAAGTTTTTTTCAATCGCAACAGCGGAGCAATCTCCATGAACGACTACCGTGGCGTGTATGTGTTGATGGAGAAAATCAAACGGGACAAAGAGCGGGTGGACATCGAGCGACTCGGTGACCTGACCACGGACCCGGAGAAAATTACCGGCGGTTATATCTTCAAGAAGGACAAAGGCCCCTACAGCAGTCCGTGGACGACTGCGATCGAACAGGTGCCACTCGACATGCACTACCCGGAAGAGCCCAACCCGGCCCAATTCACCTACCTTCGCAACTACGTCAACGAAATGGAAACCGCTCTCCACAGCCCGGAATTTCGTGATCCCAATGTCGGCTACCGGGCCTATCTCGACAAGACGAGCTTCATCGACGCCCACCTCTTTACCGAAACCTTCAAAGACATCGACGGCTATCGCATCAGCACCTACTATTCCAAGTCCCGAGGGGGCCGGATCAGGGCGCTCCCGGTTTGGGACTTCAATCTCAGCCTCGGAAATGCCGACTATCTCCAAGGCGAAAACCCAACTGGATGGTACTACCCCCTCGTCAATGCACCGG
>JASFWU010000314.1:0-3675 GCA_050049035.1 Akkermansiaceae bacterium
ATCGAGGTGCGGTTTTTCATCAACTCATCGAGGGCCTGTTGGATCAAAAGCTCTGTCTGGTTATCAACGGATGCGGTTGCTTCATCGAGCAGCAGGATGGGGGGATCCTTGAGAAGAGCGCGGGCACTGGAAAGTCGTTGCTTTTCACCACCCGACAGCTTCACCCCGCGTTCCCCGACATTGGTTTCGAGTTGATCGGGAAGAGCCCTCACGAATTCGGCGGCGCGAGCGCATTCTAGCGCGTTCCAGAGTTGTTCGTCGGAGGCATCGCGATGGGCCAGGGCGAGGTTTTCGCGGACACTGCCATTAAAAAGGAAGGCTTCCTGGGTGACGTAGCCAATGGCGTCGCGAAGGGAGTTCTTGGCGAGCGTGTTGAGTTCCTGTCCATCGATGAGAACCGCCCCTTCATCGTATTCGTAAAAGCGACAGAGGAGATTCACAATGGTCGACTTTCCTGCTCCGGTCGATCCCGCCAGGGCGATCGTTTGTCCTGGAGCGGCCTTGATTGAGACTTCGTGCAGCGTGGGCTGGCCCTCGTCGTAGGAAAAGCCGACCTTCTCGAAGATGACCTCGCCTTTCACCGGTCGGGGGAGGTCCTTCCCACCAATGGCATCGGGTTCGTCCTCGGAATCAAGGATTTCGAAGACCCGGTCTGCTGCCGCCCGGGATGAGAGGGCCATTTGATTGAGTTGGTGCAGCTTGCCGACAGGTTCGTAAAACAGGGAAAGGAGGAGGAAGAAGGTGGTGAGCTCTCCGCCTGTCATCGTTCCCTCGATGATCTGCATTCCGCCAAAGGCCAGAACCAGAACATAACCGGACATGCCCACCAGGGACATCCCCGGAGAGTAAAAGGCCCACCATTTCATCACTCGCAGGGTGGCCTTCCGCAGCTTTCCGGAAAGTGCGTTGAAGTGGGAATGTTCCTCGCTCTCCGCCGAGTAGGCCTTGATCTGGCGTATGCCGGCAATGTTGTCGTGAAGAAGGGCGTTCAGATCTGACGAAGCATCCCGCTGGGCCTTGTAGCGCGAACGGGCATCGTTGGTGTAAAGATAGGCTCCGTAAGCCAGGAAGGGGACCGGAACGGTGGCCCAGAGTGCCACTTCCCAGTTTTTGAAATACATCACGGCTCCGACAGCCGCGATCTGAATCAGCGAGACCAGTCCGAGCTCGATCCCGTCGATCAAGACCCGTTCCATCGCAGTGACATCCTCGACCACCCGGGTCATGATGTCCCCGGTCCGCCGGCTGTCGAACCACCGAAGGGGAAGGCGCTGGATTTTTTGGTAGAGATCCGACCGGATGTCGAAGATCACCTTTTGCTCGAAGTGATTGTTAAGAATGATGCGGGCGCAGTTGAGTCCGTCTTTGGCGAAAAACCCGATGGCAGCCACAAAGATCCAGAAGGCAAACTCGTGATGGCGCGAGGCATTCGGGATGATCTCGTCCATCACATACCCCACCGTGGAAGGGAAAATGATCACCGAAAGAGCCATCAGGGTGGCGCACACAAACTGCGATCCGCCCAGCAGGGGATAGCGTTTCAGGTATCCGATGACTCTCAGGACGCTCGACACGCCGGCAACCTGTCTGCTTCGAGCGGAGATGCAAGCGATGAAGTGTCTCAAGCGCTCACTCGGCGAAAATCGGCAGGTCTTGAATTTTCTGATTGCCCAATGAGCGGGGAAATCGCTAGTTTTCTTGAAACAACACCTAACGATACAAACACATGACTACAACCTTCGGTATTCTCACGGCACTGGTCCTGGCTTTCACGGCCTTCGTGTCCTTTAAGAACAAGGAAGAATTTGAGAAACAGCTGGCCGAAACCAAGGTCCAGCAGACAAATTTGGACCGCAACACCAAAACCTTCAATGGTTTGGTCGCTGACAACAAAGAGCTTCTTCAGGAAAAGGTCGACGCCATTGCCCGTCGGGACGATCTGCAAGGTAAGTGGGACACCCAAAAGGCCGAAAACGAAAAGGTCGAAATGGAAATCGCGACCAAAGAGCGTGAGCTCGAAACTCTCACCGCCCAAGTCAAAGATGAGCAGGCCACTCTTCAGGAACTTGGTCCGCTCGCCGAGCTTGCCCCGAAGATCAAACGTCTCAGCGCCCAGATTTCTGACCTTGAGGATGAACTGGCTACCCTGAAAGCCAACATTGATCGCCTTGAAGGTGAAAAGGCCCGCACGACCGCCGCACGGGAAGCATCCAAGGACAAACTCGGGAACATCAATTCAGGTCGTTCCCAGCCCACCATGTCCGCCCGGATTGATCGCATCGATCGTCGTCTCGGATTTGTGATGCTCTCCAAGGGCATCAAAGGGGGCGTGGTCGGAGGATCCAAGGTCGCTGTCATGCGGGGAGGCGAAAAGATCGGTGAACTGAGCATCTCTGCGGTTTCCGCCAATTCGGCCACCGCCGACATCATCTACAGTCAAGGAGGGTGAGACCATTTCTGTCGGGGACAAAGTGGTCCCCGTCGAGGCTGCTGCCAAGCCCGAGCCTGTTGCCGCTGCCCAGTAAATTTCAATCTCACATCAGACCTACGAATCACACAAAACCATGAAATCACTTTTTTACTTTCTCGCTGTTGCCGCTATCGGTGCCGCCGGCTTTTTCGGGTGGAGCGCCAAGAAGGCCTATGAGGAGCAAATCGTTAAGCGCGATGATCTCATCACCAACAACAAGAATCTGAGCATCAGCATCAAGGAGCAAGAGGACGAAAAGATCAAGCGGACCAAGGAAAAGGATGTCGCACTTGCCGAGGAGTCCGAAGCCAAGGCCGGACTTGATAATGCCAAGGCCAAGAAGGGTGAACTTGCCAAGAGTCTCGATGACGTCGAAGGGAAGCTTGAAATCCAGGTCGCCGAGAAGAAGAAGATCGACGATGCCATTGCCCAGCTTCGGGGGCAGTTTGAAGGCATTACGCTGGAAGAAGTTCCCGGGAAAGTAAACGAGCTTGAAGCCTCCAAGAAAAGCCTCGACGGAAAAGTCTCCGATTCAATCGTGATTAAGGAAGGACTTGAGTCCGACGTCGCAAAGAATGTGGCCGAAATCGGCCGTCTCACAGGCAAGATCGACGATGCCGTCCGCCGGGTTTCCGGGAACGTCTTCCAGGCCACCATTACTGCGGTGGATAACAACTACAACTTCGTCATCATTGGTGCAGGCGAAAAGTCCGGACTTACCGGCGACAGCAAGCTCCTCGTCTTGCGCGATGGTCGTCTGATTGCCCGCCTTCTCATCTCCAAGCTGGAAGCCAACTCGGCCGTGGGTGATATCGAGCCCGGCAGTCTTCGTGCTGGCGTTGTGGTTCGTCCCGGAGACCAGGTCATCCTTGCCAAGGTTCGTGCCAACTAGGATCAACGAGGTAAGCAATTTTGAATCAATCAGCGGCCTCCGGTTGGAGGCCGTTTTTTTGTGAAAAAAAGTGAAGGTTAAGCGCTCTTACCATTGACGAAGAGAAACGGAGGTGTTCATATCCGCCCGCCCAACCAGGCGCACCCGGACCGGTGGCTGAGTGGTTGAAAGCGCTCCCCTGCTAAGGGAGTATGCCGGAAACGGTATCGAGGGTTCGAATCCCTCCCGGTCCGCCATCGCCCCCGGTCAGCAAGCTGGCCGGGGGCGATGGCGTATCAGGGAGGCTGAGGAGCTAGCTGAGCGCAGCGAAGTC
>JASFWU010000004.1:0-31255 GCA_050049035.1 Akkermansiaceae bacterium
TTCGCTCGCTGGAGGTGGATGGTTTGAATCATCGCTTCTGGAAAGGAGGAAAGGCACTGGACAGCCTGAGCTTCAATCTCGTGCGCGGGCAGATGATGTGCATCATTGGACCCAGCGGAAGCGGCAAAAGCACCTTGCTGGAAATCCTGGCGGGGCAAAGGCGCCCGAAGAGCGGACGGGTCGCACTCAACGGGGTTTCACTCTACGACCGACCAAAGCGCCTTGCTCCGCTCATTTCCTTCATGCCCCAGGAGGAAGCACTTGCCGAACAGCTCACCGTTCGCGAGCACCTCGCCCATGCGGCCGCGATCCGACGGCCTCATCTGCCTTCTTCCACCATCGTCAAGCGGGTGTCATTTATCCTCACCGAGCTGGGACTGGAACGCATCGGAGACCGTCGTGTCGGGAGTTCCGACTCCAAAAGTCTCAGTGGCGGGGAACGCTCCCGCTTGAATGCCGGCCTCGACTTGATTGGCGGTGGTGAGATTTTCCTTTTTGACGAACCGATTTCGGGGCTCTCGTCAAAAGATGCCGAGAACGTCATCGATTCCCTCCATGGACTTGCCCAGGACAAAATCGTGGTGGCAAGCCTGCACCGCCCGAGCGAAAAGATCCTCGATGCCTTCGACCTCGTCCTGCTTCTCGATCGCGGAGGCCGCATGGCCTTCTTTGGAACACCGGCGGATCTTCGTCGATACTTCGAGCAGGCCGCACAGGACCTCGAGATTGAACCGACCGGCAATGCCCAGGCGCGCGGAGCAGATTTCGTTTTCGAAGTCCTTGAAACTTCGATGCTCAAACTCTACTCCGGCGGCAAAACCAAACGTCGGTTCACTCCGGAGTTTTGGCAGGAGCGTTTCGAAAACCACCGGGTCCTTGACCACCTTTCCCGACCCGGGCCATCAACCGGTGAACTGGAGGTACCACGCGCGGACGACCAGGTTCCCGCGCCCGAACCTCCGAAACACGGGAGGCGGCAGAAGTGGATGATCTTCAAGACCCACCTCGCCCGGTCCGCGAAATCAAAGTTCCGACACCGGGGGACCTTTTATTCGGCACTGCTCGAAGCCCCCCTCCTGGCTGGTCTGATCGGGCTGACCTTGCGGGCCTCGCCCGATGGCCCCTATCAATTTCATTCGGCGCTGCACCTGCCATCCTACCTCTTCCTCGCGGTCACCATCGCCATGTTTTTTGGTCTGACCAATAGTGCAACCGAGGTTTTGCGGGACCGGCCTGTTTTGCGAAGAGAACGAAACTGTCGCCCACATTCGCTGCTCTACCTCGGATCCAAATTTCTCGTTCTCACCGTCATCATCACGGTGCAATGCGCCATCTTCGTCCTCGTTTCCCAGAGCATCCTCGAAGTCGTGGGCATGTTCTGGATTCATCTCGGCTGGATGGTTTTGACGGGATGTTGTGGCACCGCACTGGCTCTCTGGGTCTCGGTGATCGCCCGATCGGAACGAACCGCGCTCGGTGCCATCCCGCTGATTCTGGTTCCGCAAATCCTCCTCGCGGGAGCTCTCATTCCATTCGCGGAGATGAACCGTGGCTTGTTCATCCGGGGAGACAAGGGGCGCGACCGCGGTGGCGAACCTGTCCCCTCCACCATCATGCCGCTTCGCTATGCCTTCGAAGGGAGCATCGTCAGCCAGGCCACCGAGAACCCCTTTGAAAAGGTTCGCCAACCGCTCCAGCAATCGATTGATGCCGTGAAGGAAAAACCCAGTCTTAATGAAGAAGAGCGGGCCCGCCTGACACTCGACGGCAACAAGCTCCGTGTTCTTTACGCCGCCCTGTCTCCCGACACCAAGGGTGCTCGGAATGTCCTTGAGGATCCCCTTGCCGAGTTCGAGCGTCTGGAGTCGGGGAGCGCCCCTCCACCAGGCGAAGAGGACCGTCCGGTATCGCAGTTTTTTATCAATGACCGGGTCGACGGCATGATTGAGTTGGCTGAAAGCCTTCGCATTGATGAACGAAGAACCGATCAACCGGTGATCTTCATGGCGAGAGAGAAGACCATTTTCGGAGTGACATTGAGCACCCAGAACTACTGCCGGATTGCTCTCATCGCCCTCACCCTGTTCTTCCTCCTTCCGGCAACAAGCGTGCTGGGATACTCTCTCACCAAAAGGTGAACATCCCGTCAAAGTGCCTTGATGAGCGCTTTCAAGAAGGCCTGAACCCCGGTGTCAGCGAGGGGTCGGGGAAGAACGAGAGCGGCGTAACAACGTTCACCACTGTGACGATAGCAAATCACTTGCATGACCTTCCTGGGACCCAGCTTGACTACCATCGCCGGAAGTGTTTCTCCGCCCTTCTGGTGACCGGCTCCGGCAAGAAGCCCCGCCACCGAGGCGAGCTTTGGATTTCGCAAACTATCAAACAAGACCGCTCCCTTGACGCGGGAGACCAGACATGACTCAAGAGGGATCTCTCCCCCAAGCCAGGCCACAAATGACTGTAACGACGGAGGAGACGAAACCCGCGAAGCCGACGAGCGGGCGGCCTCCGGTTTGGCTGCTTGGAACGGTGATGCCGGAGCCTTGGGTTCGGCGGCTCCTTTTTTCAGTCCAGGTCCCGGAGCTTTTTTTTGGAAAGGGTTCTCCTGGGTTGTCACTTCTTCGACCGGGGTGATCTCCCCGGCGACAGGTTGAATGGGTGCGACAGGTGAGATGGTTTCACCAACAGGTTCGACTTCCGGCAGGGCAAAGCCTTCAAATCCATCGCCGTAAGCCGGGTCGTCCGGAGCGGGTGCAGGCGCTTGCGAAGGACTCATTAACTTGCGTGCGAGGGAACGAACCTCGTCGGCGTCAATCCAATCTTCAATGACCTTGTCTTCCCTCATCCCCGTCAACGGTTCTGCATCATGCGCTCATCCAACTCCCGGCACAAGCGATCAAAAACCCCGAGCACCTCACCGCCATCCTGCATCACTCCGGCAGGCACTCCCCTGGCACTGGCCCGGATAAAAAGATCATCCCGGTCGATCTCGTTCCGCATCACCATCTCGGGCGGAAGGAGCCTCCTCAACGCGGACGCCGCCTCGGTGCTTTCCCGCAATTCCCGCTGCACCATGGTCAGGACGACACCGAGGACATGCAGCCTCGGATTCACGGCCCTCATCCGGCCGAGAGCCTCCAGCATCCGGGGAACCGATCTCACCCCCAGCGGCTCGGCCTGTTGGGGAACAAGGACCGCGGTAGCGACCGAAAGAATATCTGCGGTGACACCGAAGAAACCCGCCGCGGTATCGAACAAACAAACCTCGAACCCCATCTGATCGATCTCGTCCGAAAAGGCCCGCGTCCGGGGAGCGGTTGTCCCGGGCAGGCCTCCCCCGAATTCATAGCCTCCCCCCTGTCCGGAGGCGACCAACGAGAGGGTTGGCAGGCGGGTCGCAATCACTACTTCGTCGGCGGTCAGCGCGGGGTTGGCGAGGTAATCGTAGTAGCCGCGAAGGCGGCGGGACTGCCGGGTGAGTGACAAGCCCACCGACCCCTGGGGATCGCAATCGACCAGCAAGGTCCGCCGGCCGGTTCTTGCAAAAGCGTGGGCAAGGTTTATCGCCAGTGTCGTCTTTCCGACACCTCCTTTCTGGCTGCTGATGGCAAGGGTGGTCACAACGGGTGAAGATAGCCCCGGCGCGAAGCGCGTCGGTCCCCGGAGGAAAGCATTTAGCGATTGCTTTGTCTGGTCATTTCCTCACGTTTTTCTAGCATCCTCGCACCCAAGACGGCATCCAGATGACGTTTCAGCCGATTTTCAAACTCACTCTCGCCACCATCACCGCACTGGTCACCTGTTCGTGCGGCGAGAAAGAGATCCCCAAGAGGAAACCATCGCCAAAAGAGGAAAACTTTTTCAAAGGAGTGGCTCCGAAGATCAAGGCCAGCGATTTGAAAAACGAGATGGCGGGGGCAAGGACCGATTTCCTGCGCTCCTTCTCCCATCACGAAATCCCATGGCAACTTTGGAACAAGGACCTGTTGAGGAAGGCCAATGATGCGCAGCTGCCGGTCTTTGCCCTCGTTTGCTATTCCGGAAGCAACCCTTCCCGGAGAATTGTCACGCGGTTGAATGCCAACCCGCAGTTGAGAGACACTCTTGCCAAAAACGCGGTCTGCACCTTGATCGATACCAAGGTCCATCCCGAGCTCGGGAATTTGTCCTATCATCTTTCCAGTGAAATCGGAAAGCAAACCGCGTTCCCGATGGTGATCTGTCTGAGCCACGAGGGAATGCCATTGGCTTGGCTCCCCGTCGTCACGATCGAAGACAAGGCCTTGGATCGGGTCATCAGCAGCGCGATGGCCATGATTACCGATATCTGGAGCAACTATTCCGAGTATGCGGTCTTGAACAGCCGGCGGGACAATCAAGAAAGGCAGAAACGCTTCGACTTCCAACAACAACCTCCCGGCGACAAAGGGACGGACAAAAAGCGTGAGGGCAAGGACGGTGATCCGGAGAATCCTCCCATCAGCCGGAATGAACTTTTTCGCAGATCAACCCGGCAACTGAGTTCGCTTTTCAGCGCAGGAGACAAGGATCTTGATAACGTCGGAGGCCTGGTTCCCACAAGCAGTGTGGAACTCCTGGCCATCGGTTCCCGCTCCAACCTCCTCACCCGGGAAGTCAGGGAGAGATGCCGAAATGCCAGCCGGGTTATCACCCGGCAGATTGTTTCGGGTGCCCTTCGCGATCCCCTCGACGAGCACTACTTCTATGCGAGAAGCACGAACGACTGGACCCTTCCCTCCTTCGGCAAGAATATCGAGTCGCAGGCGGGCATCGCGGCAATGCTTCTGAAGGCGGGAGGAATTCTCGGAGATGAAGCGTTTACCAGGGAGGGATTAAACCTGCTCAACAAGATCGAAAGTGAATGGCTGACGAGCAGCATCTCCTGCATCATCGGGGAAGCGGACAAGGCCTCTCCGGATACCTTCCTTTGGAGCTTTGAAGCCCTCGATAAACTTCTCAGCCCCGCTGAAATGAAACTGGCTGTGATCGCCTTTTCATTGAAGAAGGAAGGAAACCTTCCCGGAGACTCCGACCCGCTCGGCACCTACTACCAGTTGAATACCTTGCGAAACCGCCTCTCTCTCGATGAGGTGGCAAAACAACTGGAACTCACGCCCGGGGAAGCGGAAGCACAATTGGCATCCATTCGAAGGAAGCTCCTTGAAAGCCGCTCTCAAAATGGCGGCCTCTTCTTCGAGAAAACACTTGCCCTTTGGGATCGTCTTGCCGTTCTCGAAGCCATGCTGGCCAGGTCATCCACCACGAAGGATTTCAAGGATCTGCAAAGTTCAATCGACTTCGCCAACAAGATCATCGAAGCACATTGGGATCATGAAACAGGCCTGACCGCCCTCAAAAGTCCGAATGGAGATATCCGTGCCCGGGGAAGAGATCACGTTGCCACCGCTTTTCTCACCGCGCTCCTTTACCAGCAGACTCTCGATTCAAAGTGGCTGGATCTTTCCCTCAAGATCTTTGATTACACCCTCGAGAACTATTCGAGTGAGAATCTCCTGCTTGCCGAAACGATCGAAGAAGACAGGGTCATCCCCCTCCGACAGCACAATACTTCCATGGTGTTCGGAAACTCCACCCTCGGGCTGACCGACCTCACAGCCCACAGGCTCCATGCCCTTACGGGCAAGCCAGCCTATCTTGAGCTTGTCAAGCAACACGTCATTGTGACATCGCGCTCGATGGAACGTTCCGTAGTGAATCACACGGATTACGTGATCTCCTGCGCACTAGGAGATCCGCCCTTGATCGCGATTCTTCAGGGTAATCCGACCAAGGCGGCAGCCAGAGCCCTCCTGGCCGAGCTCAATTCTCCGGACCATCTACCCTACCTCGCCATCCAACCCGAGGACGCCAACGGACTCCCTCCCCTGCCTCCTGTTTCGGGGGAAGCGTCGGTCGTCCTTACAAAGGCCGGCAAGGTCATTGGACAAGCCGATTCGACAGCAACTCTCAAGGACATGCTTGCCAAGATCATCTCCGGAGACCAATAAGCTCCCCCCACCTCCCGATGCCAATCATCCCATGAGCGAACGCACTGCCCAGCAAAGCCGCAACACTGCTGAAACCAAAATCAACCTCTCCCTCAATCTGGACGGAACAGGTCGGAACTCGATCAACACCAAGGTTCCCTTTTTTGATCACATGCTCACCCTATTTTCACGGCATTCCCTGATCGATCTCGACGTTGAAGTGGATGGCGATATCGAAGTGGATTTTCACCACACGGTCGAAGACACCGGCATCGTGCTGGGCGAGTGCCTGAAGGAGGCACTTGGCGACAAGAGCGGGATTCGCCGCTACGGCCACGCTTATGTGCCGATGGACGAAACCCTGTCACGCTCCGTCATCGACCTCAGCAACCGCCCCCAACTGGAGCTTCGCGCTCCCGAAAACACACCTGACGCTCAAAACTTCCCCTTCACCCTGGTTGAAGAATTTTGCCGGGCCCTGGCCACCAACCTTCGATGCAACCTCCACATCGAAGTGCTCTATGGAAGGGATGGCCACCATATCGCCGAATCGATCTTCAAATCGATGGCGGTGGCTTTGCGCCTCGCCTCTGAAAACGATCCCCGGCGGGTTGGCATCCCTTCGACCAAGGAAGTTCTCTAGACCGTTCGCGCTTCACCTGTCTGCCGATGAAACTTGGAATGATCGACTACGGTCGCGGAAATCTCCATAGCGTGATCAACGCCTGCCGTTCGCTTGACCATGACCCTGAGTTGATCAGGAGGCCTGAAGAGCTCGAGGACATCACGCACGTGATCTTTCCGGGACAGGGAGCCTTCGGCGATTGCATGGAAAGCCTTCACCGGTTGGAGCTGGCAGGCCCGCTGCGGGAGTGGATTCTGGCCGGCAAGCCCTATTTCGGCATATGCGTGGGATACCAGCTCCTCTTTGAATCGAGCGAGGAATCTCCCGGCACCCGTGGCCTCGAAGTCGTTCCCGGCAAGGTCACCCGTTTCACGAGCACCGGAGTCAAGGTTCCCCACATGGGATGGAATGCCCTCGACCTCAAAAAGCCGGATTCACCCCATTGGGCAAATTTCGAACAATCGCCCTACTTTTACTTCGTGCATTCCTACTACCCCGTGGGCGTTCCGAAAGATCTGATTGCCGGCACGTCATGCCATGGTGATGAGACCTTTTGCGCTGCGATTGAACAGGACCGGTTGCTTGCCACCCAATTTCACCCCGAGAAAAGCCAGCACGCCGGACTCCGGCTCCTGGGCAACTTTTTGGAGCGGTAAAGAAAAAGCGAACCTTCGATCGAAGGTTCGCTTTTCAAAAATCCTGCAGCCGGGACTCTAGATGAGGCCTGCTTTTTTCAAGGTCGAATAGGCACCATTCTTGTTGATGGTCTTGAACGCCTTGGCACTCGCCTTAACCCGGACATACTTGTTTAGCTCGGGCACCCAGACACGCTTGGTGTGCAGGTTGGGAGAAACCTTGCGCTTCACAGTCTTGGTTACGTGACGGCCGATACCGCCCTTTTTCTTCGCCAAACCGGAACGGTGGATCTTGCGACCAACCCGAACCTTGGAACCGCGGATGCTGCATACTCTTGCCATAACTCTAAATTCTTGTGGACGGGTGGGATAAGCGATTTTGTGACGGGGTCAAGTCGTTTCCGAAAATTCCTCCGCCTTTTCCCCTCTTTTTCAGATGAGATCCGCTGGAATTCATCGCCGCGATATGATGATCTCTCCGGCGTGCCCAACCCCTCGCTGCTCGAATATCTCAAACAACTCGAACATCAGGGCGTGACTCACATCCCGATCAATGACCACGCCCGGGTAATTTTGCGTGAACTATACACCCGGGGAAGCGCCCGAAGTCCGAATTCCTCGAAAACACCTCCAACCTCTTCGACTGCCTCCATCGTGGCAACCGGAGGTTCCGCAGCAGAAAAAATCGCTTCTCTCGCCGCGACCGCCGGGTCCTGGGAACCCGCCAGAGCCCTTGGCACTCTTCGCCAAACCATGGTTTTTTCGGTCGGAAATCCCGAAGCTGACCTCATGTTGGTGGGCGAAGCCCCCGGTTTCCAGGAGGAGCAAAAAAAGGAACCTTTCGTCGGCCCGGCGGGAAACAAGCTCGATCAAATCCTCAAGGCCATGGGACTTTCCCGTTCGGCGGTCTACATTTCCAATGTCTGCAAGTTCCGGCCTGCCACACGAAACCAGACCACCAACAACCGAAAGCCGTCGCCAAAGGAAATGGCCACCTCGATTCCCTTCCTCAAAGCGGAGATCGAAGTGGTGAAACCGCGGGTCATCATTGCTCTGGGAGCCTCAGCCGCCGAAGGCCTCCTGGAATCGACCCGCAGCGTGGGACAACTCCGGGGATCCTGGCATCAATTCCAGGGAATCCCCCTTCGCGTCACCTATCATCCCTCTTATCTCTTGCGGCAGGAAGACGGACTCAATGAAAAACGGAAAGTCTGGGAAGACATGCTCGCGGTCATGGAAAAACTGGGACTCCCCATCTCCGAAAAACAACGGGGCTATTTCCAGAAATAAATCATCCCGGCGATTCCCGCTACGAAGCAGTAGTAGGAAAAATACTCGAGGCGCCCCCGCCTCACTGCTCCCATCACCAAAAAGATCGCAAACACCCCGACCAGGGCCGCTGCCATGGCACCAGCGAGGTAAGGCCCGCTGAAACAAGCTGCAAGCGCGCCACCCAGCGATCCCGTTGTCTCCATCTGGTCCTTCAAGGTCAGCACAAAGCCTCCCGCGATTGCCGGGATCGACATCAGAAAGGAAAATTCAGCGGCCTTTTCCGCTTTCACCCCGCTCACCAACCCGGAGGCAATCGTCGCTCCTGATCTCGATATGCCAGGAAGGATCGCAAAAGCCTGTCCCACCCCCATCACAAGTGAACTCTTGAGCCCAATCTCCGTGGCACGTCCTTTCAAAATTCTTGGAACAAAGAGGACGAGGCCGGTGACAACGAGAAAACCCGAAACCAAGACAGGACGCCCGGGGGCGGCATCGAAGAAATCCTTGAAGAGCAGAGCCGCCACCACCGCAGGGATTGTTGCCACCCCCAGCCAGAAAATCATCCAGCGCTCTTCCTTCATTTCACTGTGAAAAAGGGCCAACACAAGGGACCAAAGACGACGCCAAAAAAACACCAGCACGCTGACCAAAGTGCCGAGATGCAACACGATCTCAAAGGACAAATCAGCTTGATGGTCCGCTCCGGCCTCCCGGATCCCGAGTAAATACTGGGTCAGGACGATATGGCCCGACGAAGAGATTGGCAGGAACTCAGCCAAACCCTGAACAATGCCCACAATGACTGCTTTCCAGATCTCCATGCCGCGACTTCCCTAAACCTCCCCCGCTTGTCCGACAAGCACCACCCGACAAACACCTGAATTTTTATTTCGCATTTCCAAAACTCTCGGGTATCCTAATGCTATGAAAGCAACATTTCTTTTGCTTGGCCCAATTGCCATCCTCAGTTCCTGCTCCAACTTCGGTAACCAAAACAATGATCCCGTGGCTCCTCCGGTCGCCACCGGAAATCAGTATGGAGTTCCTCCGGCGAATCCTCCTTACCAGCCGGTCGATCCGATCAATCCACCTGCAGCGACTCCTCCCGGATACGTCCCGGTTGCTCCGGCCACCCCTGCTCCGGCCACCCCGGTGCCCACTCCGAATCCGGGCACCGATCTCACCGGCAATACCTACAAGATTGCCGAAGGAGACTCTCTTTGGGGAATCGCCAAAAAATTTGGAGTTTCCGTGGCGGAACTCAAACAAGCCAACAACCTCACCGACGACAACATCTGGGCAGGAAAGACCCTCATCATTCCCGGTCGCTAGCCCTTCCCATCTGTCCTCACTTTTCCTAAACACGGGCCGGGCAATTTCCCGGCCCGTTTTTTGTCATGAAAACCGCCCTATTCTCCCTCGTTTTTACTCTCGCTCTCAAAGCCCAGGTCAAGCCAACCGAGCCCGAGGCAATCAACCGGGACCAGTTGATGGAAGACCTCATTGGCGCTCCCGATGAGGACGCTTTGAAAAGAGCACTCACCGCGGCCCGCCAGGCCGGTCTTCCCCAACAGATGCTTCTCGAGGCACGCTTTCTTTTTTTGGTGAACGAAGAAGACAACGCCGCCTTGGCCGGACTGGCACCCAAGCTCGAGAAACAACTTCCGACATTCTCCACAGACAACACCCTCATCTTTGCGGTGAAGGAAGACTTCGAGAGCATCGTGCATTACACCAAGGCCCTTGGAGCTCTTCAAAAGAAGGACACCGCCCTTTTCAAAAAACACATCACCGAAGCATTTTGGCTCGGCCCCGATCACGGGGCGCAGTTTGCCCCCCACATCAAGGCTCTGCGGCTCGAGCAGGCCATGTCCGAACTCAAGCTCGATCTCAACCGGACCTTCCGGAAACAAAAGCCAGAAGGCATGGCCTCACTTGCCACCCTTACCGGCGACAGCCCTGCCATCCTCGTTCATTTCTGGAGTCCCTGGGTCCAACCCTCGCTGATGGCCATGCCGGTATTCAAAACCATGGCACAAACCCTGTCATCCCATAATATTCCGGTGGCCTCATTTCTTGTGGGAGGGAGTGACGCGGCCAAAAAGGAAGCCGACGATTACCTCGCCGGAGAGGGCAAGGACCTCCCCGGCACCTGGCTCCTCGACACCCGGGCCAACCCCTTTTCCTCCATTCTCCGCATTTCCAGTTTCCCCTCCGTGGTTTTGGTCAACCGTAAAGGAGAGATCCTCTTCAATGGAGACCCTTCCAATCCCGCACTCTGGAAGCAACTTGCCGGATTGAACCCTTCGATTACCCCACCTAAGATGAATCTCGTACTCCCCGGTTCGACCCCGGAAACCGGACCGGAGGAGGACCAGGATCCAGAATAAGCCCCTTCCAAACGACATCCCGACTTCATTCCCCCCGATGATTCCTTCGAAGGGTAATCAAGATTATTCTTGCACAACCTGCATCACTTCGGCTTTCTTTGCCTAACGAAAACCACAAAACAAGTGCCGCGCTACCAAGAACCATCACCTCAGGAGCTCCATGCCCTCTCCATTCTCTGGACTGAAGGACCAAGTACGGTTGGCTTCGTACATGAGGAAATGAATACCGACGGCGGCGACCGCACCTACACCACCACCCTGGCGGTGATGCGCAACCTGGAAAAGAAGGGCCTGGTGAAGCGAAACACCGAAGGCCGGGCGCATGTTTACGAGCCGGTGGTTGAGCGTGGCACCATTCTGGCACCACGGCTTCGCGAACTGGTGGAACACAATTTCGGAGGAAGCCTCGGCGAGGCCGTCCTCTCCCTGATCTCCGTGGGTGTCATGACGCCCGAAGAGAAAACCGCGGTAACACGCGAAATTAAACTGCACAAAGCCATGGCTGCAAAAAAGAAGACCACAAAAAAGAAGGCCGCTAAAAAAGCCGCCAAGAAAACCGTAAAGAAGGCCGCTAAAAAAGCCGCCAAGAAAACCGTAAAGAAGGCCGCTAAAAAGGCCGTGAAGAAAGTCGCCAAAAAAGCGGCTAAGAAGAAAGTAGCTAAGAAGGCCGCCAAGAAAAAGGTCGCCAAAAAAGCTGCCAAAAAGAAAGTAGCCAAAAAGGCCGCCAAGAAAAAGGTCGCCAAAAAAGCTGCCAAAAAGAAAGTAGCCAAGAAGGCCGCCAAAAAGAAGGTCGCCAAGAAAGCTGCTAAAAAGAAAGTAGCCAAGAAGGCCGCCAAGAAGAAGGTGGCCAAAAAAGCTGCTAAAAAGAAAGTAGCCAAGAAGGCTGCCAAGAAAAAAACTGCAAAGAAGAAGTAAATCTTCTCTCTGCCAGACTAACTTCCAAGGGACACTCTTTCGAGAGTGTCCCTTTTCTCTTTTGACCGACCTCATCTTTCGCTAAGCCATCCCGACATGAATCGACTGAGTAACATCCTCCTTTCCCTGGCAATCTCCCAGGCAGCCGTCGCTGCTGCTGCCGAAAAGCCAAACGTCATTGTCATCATGGCCGATGATCTCGGCTACGGCGACCTCTCCTGCTACGGAGCCACGACTTTCAAAACACCCCATATCGACAGTCTTGCAAACGGAGGCCAGCTTTTCACGCAAGGTTATTGCTCTGCATCCACCTGCACTCCGACCCGTTACTCGTTTCTCACCGGAACATACGCCTTTCGGAAAAAAGGAACCGGAATCGCACCACCCAACGGTCACCTCATTATCGATGAAGACACCATGACCCTGCCGGATCTCATGCAAAAGGCGGGATACCGGACAGCAGTGGTTGGCAAATGGCATCTTGGCCTGGGACCTCAGGGAAAAGGTCCGGACTGGAATGGTGAAATCAAACCCGGCCCACGCGAAATCGGCTTTGATCACCACTTCCTTCTTCCCACCACCAATGATCGGGTCCCGCAAGTCTACGTCACCAAGAGCCGTGTTCTCAATCTTGATCCCAAAGACCCCCTGTGGGTTGGCAGAAAGAAGCCCTCCCCGGATCACCCCACCGGTCTGACTCATCGGGACACCCTCAAAATGGACTGGAGCCACGGACACAACTCCACCATCCACAACGGCATCTCACGGATCGGTTTCTACACCGGCGGGCACGCCGCCCGTTTTCGAGACGAAGACCTCGCCGACAAGTGGGTGGAAAAATCCGTTGAGTGGATTGAGCAAAACAAGGATCGCCCCTTCTTCCTTTTTTATGCCTCGCACGACCTTCACGTCCCGCGCATCCCTCATGAGCGCTTTCAGGGAAAAACCCCTCACGGCTTTCGGACTGATGCGGTGGTCCAGCTCGACTGGACTGTCGGTGAAATCATGAAGGCCCTCGACAAACACAATCTTACTGAAAAAACCCTGGTGGTATTCTGCTCGGACAATGGTCCTGTGTTGGACGACGGGTACAAGGATGGCGCCATCGAGAAGCTTGGAAAACACAAGCCTGCCGGAATCTACAAGGGCGGGAAATACAGCGTCTACGAAGGTGGAACGCGCACACCCTTCATCACTTACTGGAAAGGAAAGATCCCGGCCGGCAAGTCCAAGGAGGTCGTTTGCACCATCGATTTGGCGGCAAGTCTGGCGGCCCTGACCGGAACTCCCCTTCCGGCATCAGCCTGCCGGGACAGTTTCGACGTGAGCAAGGTCCTTCTCGGTCAACCCGACGCCCGGGGACGGGAGTCCCTCATTCAGCAGGACAATGGTGGACGCGGAAGATTCGGCTTTCGCAAGGGACAATGGAAGCTTGTCAAACATCCGGGAAAATCCGCCCGTCACACCGACATCTCCAAACAAATCGCCAACAACAAGGTGCCCCAATATCAGTTATATGACCTCTCAAACGATCCCGGAGAAAAGACCAACCTCATCGGAAAAAAAACCGAGATCGCCAACAAACTCAAAGCAGAACTGGAAGCCCTTGTTCAGGCCGGCCGTTCCCGCCCTGAATAACCAGAATCAGCGGTGATCGGGAATGAGCCGCCAGGATCATTAGCCTTTCTCAATCCGCCCTCTGAGCTATCGTTACCCCGTGACCGAGAGAACCGGTATTCTCCTTCTTGTTTCGGGACCTTCAGGTTCCGGAAAAACCACCCTTTGCCGACGGTTGGCCGACGAAGGAGAAGCCCACTACTCCATCTCCTGTACCACCCGCCCGCCACGCAACGGGGAACAAGATGGTGTTCATTATCACTTTCTCAATCGAGGGGATTTTGAAGACAGAATCAACGAAGGCGAATTTCTGGAGCACGCCGAAGTCCACGGGAATCTCTACGGCAGCCTGATCTCCGAAGTGCTGGACCATCTCTCGACTGGAACCGATGTGGTCATGGACATTGATGTGCAGGGAGCCAAGCAAGTCCGTTCGTGTTCCAACCCGGAGATCATCAACGCACTTGTTGATCTTTTTGTCATGCCTCCAAGCGAGGCCGAACTCAGGGCACGCCTCACCGGCCGTGGGACAGACGCTCCTGAGGTGATCGAACTTCGGATGAAGAATGCCCTTGAGGAGATGAGGCACTGGCCGGATTACTCCTACCGCCTCATCTCGGCCACCAGGGAGGAAGACTATCTTCAATTCAAATCCCTCCTTCTGGCCCAACGACTCAGCGTTTCCCGTTTCCGATGAATATCGTACTTGGCATTACCGGCTCCATAGCCGCCTACAAAGCAGCAGATCTTACCAGCAAGCTCACTCAGTTGGGGCACGAGGTTCATGTCGTTATGACAAAGGCCGCCACGGAGTTCATCACGCCCCTCACCCTGCGGGTCTTGTCCAGACAACCGGTCTTGATTTCCCTGGAAGACGAGAAAAATTCATGGAAGCCCGGTCATATCGAGTTGGCCGACAATGCCGACCTGTTCCTGGTTGCACCGGCCAGTGCCGATACTCTTGGTCAGTTTGCCAACGGACTTGCACCCGATCCCCTTTCGGCGATCTACCTTGCCCTCCCGCCGGAGACTCCACGTTTCATTGCTCCGGCGATGAATGGCAAGATGTGGTTTCACCCGGCAACCCAACGAAACATCGCTCAACTCAAGGAAGACGGTGTGAGGTTCATCGATCCCGAGGAGGGCGATCTCGCTTGTGGCTACCAGGGCACCGGACGGCTCGCAGAAGTATCGACCATCATCGAAACCTGCCTTCGCGAAACAAAATCGGAATAAGGACCATTCTCCCACATCATAGGAGCATGAAAACCGCACTCGCCTGGGCCGTCCGCCTGATTCCCGCTGTCATTATTGGACAAACTCTTCCCTTCAAATTCTCGGGGCATCCTGAATCTGTCGCGCTCTTCAGCGACCTTTCCACCGCCGTCACCGGCGATGCCTCACTTGAAGCCGCACTCCGGATTGGCACCGGGGTCATGGAAGCCATCACCGTGATTCTTCTCCTCATTCCAAAGCAGAGCATCAAGGGAGCCCTTTTGGTCGTGGGGACGATGGGAGGCGCATTGGCCAGCCATGTTCTCTTCATTGGGTTTGATGGCCACGTGCCACTCGCCACCATGGCGGTCATTGCTCTCCTCTGCTCCGCCTACGATCTTTCCCAGCGCAAGATGGAGATTCTAAAGCTTTTCCGGCGTCTGAAGTAGTGCTCCGATTTTTTGAAGCAACATCCCGGCGCCACCGCCATCCACAACGCGATGGTCAAAGGTCAGGCAAAGTTCGGTCTCGGTGACGGGCACAAAGGCCCCGACATCGTCGCTCCAAACAGGCTTCTTGATCCCGGCGGCCATCCCGAGGATGAGGGTTTCGTTAGGCAGCGGAATGGGAGTCCCCCATTTCAAACCAAAGGTTCCGAAGTTGGTCACGGTGGCGATTCCTCCCTGGGTTTGTTCCGGAGTGAGTTTGCGGTTTCGTGCCTGGGTCACGAGCTCACCATATTCCTGGGCGAGCTCAGTGACTCCGTGCTGATCGACATTGCGCAAAACAGGAACCATCACCCCGTCCTCCACCTGGACAGCCACTCCAATGTCGTAACCCTTGGGGTGGACGATCTTTTCTCCGATCAGAAATCCTGCCGTGGCCGGTTCTTCGGACAAGGCAATGGCGAAGGCGCGCAGGACATAAAGGGTCAGACCCGGCTTGGGATTCTGACGGGACCGATGTTCAAGCAGTGGATCCAGAACGACCGGCAAACCGACCGAAGCCAGCGGGCGGGACCAACTCCGGCGCATGGCATCCGCTACCGCCAGGCGCATTGGGGAGGCCGTACTATGCGGCCATCCCGAGATATACTCAAGGAAGTGTTCGAGGTCTTCTACCGTGACCCGACCACCCGCACCACTTCCGGCAATTGCCGAGATATCGGCCTCACGAAGACCGAGCTCATCCATACGGGCCCGCATTCTCGGTGAAATGTAGTGAGCCCCTTTCATTCCCGCCGGAACGGGCAGGCCACGAACACTTGGTTCGACCAGCTTTGGCTCTTCATAGCTCTGTTCGGTTTGACGGAAATGAAGATTGTCCTCTTCTGCATCTCCGGTTTCCTCCACGGGCTCCGGTTCCCCCATGTTTGGCGCACCCGTTCGGGTGATTTCCTCTTCCGATGCTTCCAAAACCCCCAGGAGGCTGCCCACGGCATAGTCTGTTCCTTCCTCGGCGCGAATCTCCGTCACGACCCCGCCGCACAAAGTGGTGACCGACATTGTCGCCTTGTTGGTTTCCACTTCGATGATTTCCTGATCTGCCACAACCGTATCTCCCACCGAAATCAAAAGGCGGACAATGCGGGCCTCGGCGATGGACTCACCGAGTTGGGGCATGATGATGGGGACCTGGGGCATAGTCTTTAAAGGTTCAAAAGAGCACGAAGGCTTTGGACGATGGACTCCGGAGTGGGTCGATGAGCCGCCCAAAGATCCGGGTGATAGGGAATTGGCGTGTCCTTGGCATTCAAGCGCATCGGCGGCGCATCGAGAAGGTGAAATCCTTCCGCTACCACGCGCGAGACGACTTCGGCGGTCACTCCCCCCCACGGAAAAGCCTCGCCAACCGCAAGGAGACGCCCGGTCCTGGCCACAGACGCGATGACCGTGTCCATGTCGAGCGGCTTGATCGACCGCAGATCCACTACCTCGATCTCCCACCCTTCGGCAGACAGGCGGTCGGCGGCTCTCACCGCTTCGTGAACCATCGCGCTGTAGGTGACCACCGTGGCATGTTTCCCGGGACGGGTAATGCGGGCCACTCCCAGTGGAAGAGGTTCCGGTTCGATCTCTTTCGTTTTCAGCCAGCGATAGAGAAACTTGTGCTCGCAGAAAACAACGGGGTCGTCGATTTCCACCGCCTGCTTCAGCAAATGATAAGCGTCGGATACCGTCGCGGGAGTCATCACGAGGATCCCGGGATAGTGTGCATAAAGCGACTCCACCATCTGACTGTGGAAGGGCCCGGAGCCCGGAGTACCGCCACAAGGCAGTCGAACGGTCAACGGGACCGGAACTCCGGTTCGGTAGTAGTGGGTCCCCGCATTGTTGACAATTTGGTTGAAAGCGATCGAGCCAAAATCGGCGAATTGCATTTCAACGATGGGGCGGGTCCCACTGAGGGCCGCTCCAATGGCCATTCCCACCATGGCATCCTCACTGATCGGTGAATCCAGAACACGGTCGGGAAACTCTTCCTGCAGACCTTTGGTTGCCTTGAAAGCCCCACCAAAAGCGCCGATGTCCTGGCCGTAAAGAAAGACGTCATCCCTCTCACGCAACAACTCCAGCTGGGCGGTATGAATGGCATCGATGTAACTCACACTCATCCCTGCCAATCGTTCGTCGAATATGCCTGCCAATCGTCCCGATACGGATCGGGACGGGGTTCGGTTTGAGCCTGCGCCACGGCAGCCTGAACATCCTCGGAGGCCTTTCCCTGCCAATCACTCACCTCATCCCGGGTGGCCAGTCCGTTTTCGATCACTTGGCGAATGCCAATTTCGAGACAATCCCGCCCGAGATTTGAAGAGCGAACGTCACTCGGAACGTAGGCACCGTCGTCGTGTTCACCGTGTCCGCAGAGCCGGAGAAGTTTCCCTACCACCATTTGCGGTCCTTCTCCGGAGCGCGCCGCCTCGACCGCGCCATTCACCACTTCAAGACATCCCAGGAGATTGGTGGCATCCACTTCGATCCCATGAACGCCGTAGCCCTTTGCCCGGTCCACAAGGGCGTCACAGGCAAACTGGCGATCGCGCGGAGTCGAGTAAGCAAACTGGTTGTCGGCTACCATGACGACCATCGGAAGCCGTTCCACGGCGGCCAGATTCATCCCTTCGTGGAACGCTCCGGTTGAGGTGGCACCATCACCGACGCAGGTGGCTCCGACCACCCCGTCCATTTCGCCTTTCATTCGGCGGGCCATCAAGGCGCCGGCCACCATGGACACGGAAGCTCCCAGATGACTGATCATGGCAAACCTTCGCTCCCCGGGTCTCCCGCGGTGAATGTTGCCGTCGCGCCCTCTCATTGGTCCCAAAGCAGATCCAAGATATGTCTGGGTGGCCTCGATGATGGGTTCGCCAAAGGCAACCCGTCCGGCCTGGTCCCGGATCAGGGGAGCAAAGATATCGCGATCCTGATCGAGGGAGCATCCCAGCGAAGCTGAAAAGGCCTCCTGTCCCGTCCCGAGATACACTCCTCCGACAATTTTCCCGGCCTTGTAGAGACTGGACAACTTCGATTCCAGAGTCCGCGACAGGATCATCATCTGCAGCGTTCTCCGGATCAAATCGCGATGGGCCTCCACAAACCCGGATCGGGCTTTACCTGCAGAGATTGGTGCTGATTCCATCGGGTCGGTTTGGGGTTTTCTTTAAAGTTCCTGCTCGATCGCCTTGATTTCCAGGAACAGGTTATTCCAACGCTTCATGCGGGGTTCCAAAAGCGTCTTTTGGTTCGCAATGCGCCTCCGCACAATCTCGAAAAGCCCTCCGTATTCAAGGTAGAATTCACGAACCCCGTCCTTATAGTCTTCTGCGAGGGAATCGGCGAAGGGCTGTCTCAAATCCTCAATCCGCTCCATGAAATCCCGGCACAGCTGCCTGCGGGATCGTTTAACGTAAAACCAGGCCATGACGAGGCCGAGAAAAGCCAAGCCCAGTCCGGCCCCAGCCCACATTCTCAGGCCGAATCCCCCCAGCAAGCCAGCCGCTGTCATGGCCAACAGAACAACCGAGAGATATCGTCGCAATGCCTTGCGGCGCTCTTCCATGCGAAGGTCGAGGGTGCTCCGAAGCTTCAAATGAGCAACCGACTGTTTGGCGGCGTCTCCCAGCCGTTCAACGAATCGCTCCCGTGTTCCGGCGAGATCATCCGTTTCCTTTGCAAAATCCGGTGGATTCACGGCGAGGTCCTCGCGGATCCGGGGTTCCACGGTTTCCCAGTGGCTCCTGCAATTGGTCACCAGCTCTCGCCCATCCCGCTCAGCCTGTTCGGCAACCGATTCCCTCACTGCTTCGGTCAGGTCCTTCTCGATCCGGTGAGGAAGTTTCTCCACCTGGAACAACGAAGTGAGACTGGCGAAAAGGGACATTCGGTCGCCAAGTTCACGGGTGGCCAATTGCCCTTGTCTCAAAAAGACACCACCGAGATCGATCAAGCGGGCCGCAAGAGCAGTGGCTTGTTCCTCCCGGCGGTCATCCACTTCGTTTTCCAGCTCGGCGAGAAATCGTTCATCGCGATCGAGGCGGTCCGCCCGTTCCTCGATGTGTTCCTCGATCTTCCTCAAGGTTTCCTGGGTCGCCATCCGCACTTCACGCAGAATGACATAACGGCTCGCGTTTCGATTGATCCTTGCGGAAACAAACTTCTCCACCTCGGCATATCCGCTTTTCTGCCAAATGTGCGAAATCATGGGCGTGCTCTTTTTGGCTTCGAGAGCCCGCTTCGCCGAAACCGGGAAAATCTCGGGGATCATTCCTGTTTTTTGTTCCGCCAGGGTCCGCATGTGACCTTTGATCACCTCGAGATCAGCCGCATCCTTGAGATCGGTTTGTTGCACAATGAAGGCCGCATTTTCCAGCTGCTCTTCCGGCATTCTCGCCACCAACTGCCATGTTCCCGCTCCCCATGGATTGTCCACCGGAAAGACGAAGAAGATGACATCCGCTCTTCTCAGGTAATCTTCGATCAAAGGAAGATGTCCCTCGATCCGGGAGTTTGTCCCGGGGGTATCAACCGCTTCGAAGTCCCGGAGCAGAGGCACCGGACGATGCCGGAGATCCAGCATGGAGGACTCTTCCGCATCCCTCTGGTCCCCCCACTTGTAATGAACCACCTTCGAGGTCACCGGGAGATCACCGGCTTCACAGAAGACGGTTCCAAAGAGCCCGTTGAGGAAGCTCGATTTGCCGGCATTCACCTCGCCACAAACCAAAAACAAGAAAGGCTCGCGGAGACGATTCAGAGCATCTTCTCCGCCACTGGCAACTCCGTCGAGATCCTCCGCGAGCAAGCCGGCCCCACATTCGCGGCCCAATTCAAGAGCCCCGTCGACCACCTCGCTGAGACGCTGTCGCGTTGCAAAGTAGCGGTCACCGAACATCTTTGATCGCGGTCAGGATGCCGCTTGCTGGTTCCCTTAAGCCCGCCCTTTCCGAGCCAGCATTTGTGAAACCGTGATGAATTGATATCCACGCGAAAGGAGACCATCGAAAGTTTGCGGCATGGCATCGATGGTGGGAGCATGAAGGTCGTGTGCGAGAATGATGGCTCCGTTGTGGGCATTGGTGAGAATCCGCGAGGCCACCACCGAGGGGCCGGGCCGCTTCCAATCCTCGGGATCAATTGACCACATGATGGTTGGATAACTGAACCGCGAGAAGATCATGCCGCGCTGCCGCTGCGTGAGAGCTCCGTAAGGGGGGCGCATGGTGCGGGGTTTTACTCCGGTTGCCCGAATGATCGACTGCTCGGTCTTGCGCATCTCTTCATCAACCGCGTAATCATTCAAGGTGGTGAGCTTGCGGTGGGTGTATGTGTGATTACCAATCTCGTGCCCCTCTGCGACGATGCGACGAACGATCTCGGGGTGCCGGTCAACAAGATTGCCGATGACATAAAAGGTCGCCTTGATGTTTCGGGCTCTCAGGATGTCGAGAAGTCGAGGGGTGTTTTGCGGATGAGGACCATCATCGAAAGTCATGGCCACATAGGGCTGGTCTTTCGGGCCGCATCGATGGGTCACCTCCATGGTGCTGAATTTCGACGGCAAATGGCGGTAGGAGGGCTGGCGGGGCGCTCCTTTGTCTGACTTTTTCACCACCTTTTCCTTCTTCCCACCGGAACATGCGGGCAGGGCGATGATCGTACCAGACCCTAGTTTGAGAATATCTCGACGCTTCATGTGCAACGCCCGAAGTATGGAGGGGCCGTCTCTCCTTGTCACGCATTTCCCCCAGCAGACAGAAGAACCGAACAGTCGGAATCAAAACCACTCGACAGATCAAAAGCGCCAGTCCACGTTCCCGCCGCCATGCCGAAGCCCAAACTCTTCATCCCAGGTCCAGTCGATGTCGCCCCCGAAACCTACGCAGCCATGGCCGGCCCTGCCATCGGGCACCGCGGCGCTGATTTCGAAGAACTCTACGCCTCGATCCAACCGGGAATCCGACAGGTGGTGGGCACCAAAGGGCCGGTTTTCTTCTCAACCTCATCGGCCTGGGGAGTCATGGAAGGTTGTATTCGAAACCTCGTCAAAAAGAAGGTTCTGAACCTCTGCTGCGGAGCATTTTCCGACAAGTGGTTCGGAGTCTCTGAAAGTTGTGGAAAGGACGCTGAGAAAATCCAGGTCGAATGGGGCCAGCCCATCGACCCGGAAGCAGTGAGGGCCAAGCTTGCCGAGGGTGGTTTTGACACCGTCACGCTGGTCCACAACGAAACCTCCACCGGGGTCCTCAATCCTCTCAAGGAAATTGTCGAAGTCGTGAAGTCATTCGATGACGTCATGATGGTCGTCGATACCGTTTCATCACTCTCTGCCATGCCCGTCAATTTTGATGAAATCGGCATCGATGTTCTTTTGGCCGGGGTTCAGAAGGCGCTGGCTCTTCCACCGGGCCTCGCGGTTTTCGCTGTCAGTGACGCCGCCCTGGAGCGTTCGGCCTCGGTTCCCGACCGCGGCTACTATTTTGATTTCTGCGAATTCGCGAAAAACGATGCGAAAAACAACACTCCATCCACCCCGGCAATCCCGCATCTGTATGGGCTCAAGGAGCGGATGGATGTCATGATGGCGGAAGGGCTTGAAAATCGCTTCGCCCGCCACCGGAACAACAACGCCCTGGTCCACGAATGGGGTGCCGGGCATGGTTTCGAACTGCTCCCTCCCGAAGGTTATCGCTCCCTCTCCCTGTCGTGTTTCGTGACTCCCGAAAATCTTGATCAATCCGGCTGGATCAAATCGGTCATCTCCAATCACGGATTCGCGATCAACGGGGGATACGGTAAAATCAAAGGTAAGACCTTCCGCATTTCAAACATGGGCAACGAGACCTCCGGGACGATGAAGGAACTCCTCTCGGCCCTGGATGAGGAGCTTCCCAAGTTCCTCGGCTAACGGGCAGCTCTTCCGGGTTCGAACTCAATCAATCCGGGAAAACGAGCGCGCGCCGACCATCGATGATGGTCCGGTCATTCACGTGATAACGAATTCCACGGGCAAGTGCCGAGCGTTCGCAATCCCGGCCCAATCGCACCAGGTCCTGGACAGTGTGATGGTGTTGCACCCGTTTGACCTCCTGGTCAATGATGGGACCCGCATCGAGATCACCCGTGACATAGTGACAGGTTGCGCCGATAAACTTCACCCCCCGTTCGTATGCCTGGCGGTAGGGATTGGCCCCGATGAAGGCAGGCAAAAAACTGTGGTGGATATTGATCATGCGACCTTCAAACTTTTCGCACATCCACGGCGGAATGATCTGCATGAACCGGGCCAGCACCGCCAACTCGACCTGCTGTTCGTCAAGAAGTGACTCAATCTCACGGAAACCAGCCTCCTTGTCCTGGTCCATTTCCACGTGGTGAAAGGGGATTCCGGCGGCCTCGGCGATGGCCTGACAACTCGTCCGGTTGCCAATCACCGAGGTGATCTCGATGGGCAGTTCCTTCAACTTGGTCCGCCACAAAATCTCGTTGAGGCAATGATCGGTCCTGGTCACCAGAACCGCTGTTTTCATGAGATAAGGCAAGCGGCGAAAATGCCAGTCGGCATTGATGGCCCGGCCCAAAACCTCAAAGCTGGCGATGAAGTCATCGACCGACACTTCCAGGCTGTCGGTATCAATCTCAAGGCGGGCATAAAAAATCCCCCGGTCGTGCTCGATGAACTGGTTGAATTCCACCAAATTGGCCCGGAATCCTGAAGCATGGTTGGCAATTCGAGCCACCAACCCTGGCTCATCCGGACAGCTTAATTTGAGAATCAATCCCTCGCGCATGGCTTTCCATTGCCCCGATCGATCCAAAGATCAAGCAAGAGTCTTCACATGCTCCCTGGCGATCCGAAGAAAATCCTCAACGACCCCTTTCGGGCGTCCCTGATACATCCCGCCAATCACCAGAGGTGGAAAGTCCTTCAAGGGCAAAGCCTTCACTCCCTTTGGATTGTCCACTCCCGGAATGTAGATTCCAACCCCAACCCCAAATCCGCGTCCAACGAAATCCCTGATGACGTCCGTTGAGTTCACCTCAACCGAAACAGGCCAGTTAATTTCGCGACGATCAAACTCCTTTTGAAAAAGTTGTTGCAAGATCTCGTTGGGAGGCAAACCAATCAAAGGTTCCTTCCCCACAAATCCGGTTTTTGAATACGGATCCTTTTCCACGAAGTCCTTCCACGACTTCGCCCGCGATTTCGAAGGAACCCATAAAACGGTTGGAATCCGCATCAAAGGATCTGCCCGCAAACCCTCCGACATTTTCCCCCCGATCACCCCGATTGCGACATCAACCTGCTGTGAGGTCAGCATGGCGTGAACATCAGACGGAGCCACTTCGCGCAGCGACAACTTCAGGTTGGGCTCCTCTACCTTAAGTTTCTCAAGACAGTCGGGCAAATGATTGCGCAATGCCGAAGCGGTCGCGGCCAAACGCAAATGCCGGCCCTCCTCGCCACGGAGCTTCTCTTCGAGATCGTCGAGTCGTGAGAAAAAAGGATACACGTAATCATAGAGCTCTTCCCCGGCCGGGGTCAGTGCAAAGGGCCTTCGATTGAAGAGCTTTACCCCAAGCTTATCTTCCAACTGCAAAATCTGTCCACTAACCGCCGGTTGCTGGATTCCGTACGGCATCTTTCTCACAGCCGCCGTGATCCCCTCAAACTTGGCCACAAAATAAAACAGCTCGAGGTGGTGGATATTCATCATGTGGACTTTTTACCAGACCTCATTCATCATTTCAATCAATGTTATTACGATAATCTATCAATAGGACAGGACTTCAACGAGCATGCACGATGCCGGCATGGAACCACTTCTCGACCGACTGGAACGTGCCGAAAGCGAACTGTGTCATTTGCGCCAAAATGCCAGAACGCTCAGCGAGACCGTGGCCCAGTTGAAAAAAGAAGCCCGACAAAGGATCAATCCCGTAGTCGGGCCACGCGCGGAAAGAGCCGCTCGCCCTGTCATGACCCAGGACACCCAACCCAAGCTCCATCCCCGCCCCCGGCAAGCAGTCATGACTCCCCCTCCCCTGCCCCCGGTCATAGAAACGAATCAGGAAGTGACCGCTCCGGAACCAACAGAACGAAATCTGGAGCTCCATCTTGGAAGAGTCTGGTCGGTCCGTCTGGGGATCGTCCTGCTCACCACCGGCCTGGTCTTTTTAAGTCGCTACACCTACGACGCCGTGATTCGCGACCTTGGCCCGGGCATCCGCCTGACCATCATGTATCTCATTTCCTTCTTCCTGACCGGAGCCGGTTTGGTTTGCGAACGATGGAAATCCTCCCTGCAAAGTTATGGAAGAATTGTGGCTGCGGGCGGCCTTGCCGCCATTTATTACTGCGGGTTTGCTGCTTACAATGTGGAAGCCCTCAAAGTCATCGAGGATCCGCTTTGGGCCTCCGTTCTTCTTTTCACGAGCGCCGCCCTTTTCTGCGGAGTGTCGCTCTGGCGACATTCCCGGGTCATGCTCAGCACCAGCCTGGCGCTGGCATTCTACAGCATAGCCATCAACCCGGTGGGTTGGATGGCCTGCCTTTCAGCGCTGGTCTTGTCTGCATTCGGGATTGCCATGATGAGCCGTTTCCGATGGGTCGAGGTAGGATTCCTGGTCATGGTCGGGAGTTACCTTTCGTATCTGTGGTGGCAATATGCCGTGAGCACGGGGGCCAGTGAGGCCAGCCACTGGTATCTGGCCACCTACTGGATGCTTTTTGCAGCGGCTTCACTTTCACCGGGAAGACCAAGTCATCCGGGCCGCCATCTCCTGTTTACGGGAATCAACAATAGTGTCTTCTTCGTTCTCTTCGCCTTTCGATTTCAATCGATGGACTGGATGGAAAAGCACTGGCTCTTCTGTTTCGTTTTCGGAGCTCTGCTTGTCCTTCTCTCGTGGCTCGGACGGAATCGTTTCCCCGAGAAATCGAAGATTGTTCACTTGGTCAAGGGAATCTCCATCGTCACACTGGGCCTCGCGCTCCTGCTCAACGGCACCCAACTTTTCGTCGCACTCTTACTCGAGGCGTTGGTGCTTATGATCGTCAGCAAAAAGTTCCCGAACCGGTTTACCAATGCCGCTTCGTGGGGTGTCGCCATGCTCTCAATCCTTCCGCTGACCGGACTGCCCATCAATCAGGTCGCTCCTTTCTCGTGGATATTCGGAGCCGGTGCTTGGCTGGCTCTGGCCTCCATTCACCGGTCGGGCGACGAAAAAATGAACATCGCGAGTGCTCTCGCCTCAGCTGTGAGCTTCGGATTGCTCGGGTTTGGTTTTATGCTCTCTTGGCAACCCTGGGATCGTGGACTTGCCCTTGGAACTTCAGGTGCCATTGCCGCAGCTTTGCTGCTCATGCCACAATTTCGCAAGCACGGCCTCGAGGCGGGTGGTGTCTTTTTGGCCGGCGGCTTCCTCACAGCGCTTTCATTAATCGGGCTTCCCGCTCCATCCGTCGATGCCACCCTCGGCATGGCCTGCCTCGCTCTGATCTCATCGACGCCTCTTGCGATTTTCGCCCGCACTGCCAGCCGGACGGAAATGCGTGAGGGCGCCCATCTTTGCTCAGCAGGTTTCCTGGCCCTGGCCTTGTTCTTTTTTGGCTCTGCCATTCACGTCAGTGTGCTTCCACCGTTGGCAAAACTCATCATCATTCTAGCCATTCCGGTAGCGGGATCACTTCTTGCCCTGCGGACCAAGCTTCTTGTCCATTCCTTGGTTCCCTTTTTATTCCACCTCGCGATTTTCCAAACCGGGATTTTCTCCACCGAGGGATTCTTTATCGGAACCCTGTTTTCCGGAGTTCACTTCTTTGTTATTCACCGCTTCAGCAAGCTTCCCGACCGGGAACCACTTCGTGGTGCTCTCTTTATCATCACTTCAGCCTTTTGGGTTTCCTTCCTGATCTCGGGACTGGACCATCCGGGACTCCCCCTCGCCCTGACCGCGGTGGGTCTTCTCCTAGGCTCTTCCTTCTTTGGCAAATGGCTGACTCAGTCCGTGGCCATTCCCATCTTTCTGATGGGCGTGGTCGCTTCGATCGCTCTTGCGAACCCGCTCGGGACCTATCTTTCGCTGGCCTCCTTCCTCGCCCTTCATCTGGCGAGGACTTCAACCGCTTCGAAAGAGCCGCTTAACATCCTGACGGTGACCACTCTAACCATTCTGTGGTGGCAACTGTCACGCGATGCAGGCGATGCCCCCTTTGCTGCGGTCTGGGCAGTGACCGGAACAGCGGCCCTGCTGATTGGACTTGGTTTGAAGAGTCGCTGTTTCCGCCTGATGGGACTGGTCTTCCTCGCCGGTAGTCTGGGGCATCTGATGCTCGTGGATGTGGTGAAGCTCTCTCCACTCCCACGCATTCTGAGCTTTATGACCCTTGGGGTCGGACTGCTGGGGCTCGGTTTTGTTTATAATCGTTGGCAAGATCGCTTGAAACAAATCCTCTAAGAGCCTTGCCTTGAGCATGCGTGCAGTCTTGCAACGAGTCAAAACAGCCTCAGTCACCGTCAATGAATCGAAGATCTCGCAAATTGGCCCCGGCCTGCTGATTCTCCTCGGCATCGAAGGGAAGGACACCTCGGCCGACGTGGATTGGCTGGTCCAAAAAATCTCAAAGATGCGAATCTTTGATGATGCGGATGGAAAGATGAACCTTGATCTTCCTGCCAGCCAGGGAGAAGCACTTGTGGTGAGCCAATTCACCTTGCACGCCTCCACCAGGAAAGGGAACCGCCCGAGCTATATCAAGGCAGCCAGACCGGAACACGCGGAGCCACTTTACGAGGAGTTTTGCGAGGCACTTTCCTCCGGGCTTTTACAACCCGCCGGACGAGGCTCATTCGGGGCGCACATGGAGGTCTCACTGGTAAATGATGGCCCGGTGACCATCATCATCGATTCTCAAAACCGGGAGTGACCTACTTCTTCAATCGAATCGAGGTGCCGCAATACATGCAGCGGAACCAGTGGAAGATCAGCATATGAATGATCGTCGGGATAATATATCCGAGAACCGGAATATGATGGGCCTTGGGGTTTCGACGGCACCTTTTGGCGGCAAAAACAGGTTGACCGCAAACCCGGCATTTCACCGGCCGGGAGAGCGCAAAGTATAAGAATCCAAAGACAACCGTCGCTCCGGGAATTGCCAGGAAATACATTTTGGTTTCCGCTGGAAGTTCGCTCAAGACGGTCAAAACCAAGCCACAAGCCACAAAGTTCAGCGGGAAGAGAATCAGGGTGAAAAGAGCGAAGATGCTTCCGATTTTCACCCGGCCCGGAGTGGGATGAAGCACTCCCCGGATATAACTTTCGGAATGCCTTTTCTTTCCGGCATTCAGCTCCGGCGATGCGGTTTTTCTAATATCAAGGCCCGAGTTACTCTTCAGAGGTTCCACTCTTGAATCCTGCCTCTCCTCTTCCCCGTCGTTACCCGCCCCAGCAGTCGATGGCGCGACCGTTTCTTTGGGAGCAATCTCGCGGACGGCTACATTCACCGGCCTGCTGCCTTCGACGGTGACCACCTTTTCCTCAAAAAGCTCATCCTTGGAAAGGAACTCGGTCATCTCGGGAACATCGGCAACCGAGATCTTGTTTTTGAGAATCTGCTCCGGACTCATCTGAATGGCCTTCACCACCTGAACGGGGACCATTTCGACATATTCCTCAAGCCGGGTGACCGCCTGAACCTCCTCCAACCCGGCAAGCTTGCGCGCTTCATCGATCCAGCCGGTCACCTGGGTCAACTCCGGCAATTCATCGACTAATTCCAGGTGGGTGTTCGCCTGGGTCATTTCCTCCAAAAGAGACCCTGGTTCGCTTCTGGAGAGGGCAATACTGCCTTCGACCCCCACTGCGGCAAGGAGCTCGAGTCCCGAGGAATTGATTCCGGAAATGGCGGTAAGAGAAGGATTCTCCATGAAGACGAACGAAATAAACACCGGAATCTCCTGAGTGGAAACCCCTTATTTAAGCTATCCAAGGCTTTGGCGCATTTCCCTGAGCTGACCCAGCTTGCCCTCCCACTCGGCAAGGCGTTCCCGTTCCAAGGCAACCACCTCCGGTTTGGCATTGGCCACGAACTTCTCGTTCCCCAGCTTCCCCTGGGACTTGGAAACCTCCCGACTGGTTTTTTCAATCTCCTTGTCGAGCCGGGCCTTCTCCGCCTCAACATCAATCAAACCTCCCAGCGGCATGAAGATTTCACCTACGGAAGTGACCGCGCCAGGAGTCCCCTGCTCGGGATCGTAAGCATCATCGTGGGAAACCGACTCGGCCCCAGCTAGCAAAGCCAGAATATCCGCCTCATTCTGCAACCAGGCAGCTCCATTCTTGACCACGAACCGCACGTCCTTTCGGGCGGCAAGGCGATACTCAGCTTTCAGATTCCGAAGGCGGGCAGCTGCTTCGTAGACCGCAGTGGCCTGCTCTACCCCAGTCGCGACGGTGTTTTGGTCAACGCCCGTAAGCAACTTGTCCCCCGGCAGCTCCTGCTGCATCAGGAAATCACCTTCGGCAAGGTATCCCATCTTGGTGCTCAGCTCCTCCGTCAAATGCGGCATGTAAGGGTGCAACAACTGCAAGTAACGGGCCATCACGACATCGAAAACCCCGAGAGTGGCGTCCCGACGACGAAGCTCGGCATCATCCTTGAGGTCTCCTTTGACTGCTTCGAGATACTTGTCGCAAAACTCGCTCCACAGGAAATCGTAAAGCTGTTGTCCCACCTCATTAAAGCGATACTCCGCAAAGGCAGCCTCGAGCCGCTCCGCCAGCAGGTCGCACTTTGAAAGAATATCGAGATGGTAAGGACGCAGATCGTCGCACTCCGCGGCCACGAAATCCTTCTTTGCTTCGCCCCCCGACATCCGGCGAAAACGACAGGCATTGTAGATCTTGTTCGCAAAGTTCCGGCCTTCCTCAATCTGCGCTTCGTCGAAGCGCAGGTCGGCTCCAATCGGTGCGGTTCTCATCAAGCCGAATCGCAAACCATCCGCTCCATACTTTTCCATCAAATCAATCGGATCCGGAGAATTCCCCAGTGACTTACTCATCTTGCGGCCTTGAATGTCGCGAATGATCGAGGTGAAAAAGACATTCTTGAAGGGCAGCTCTCCCTTGAAGCGATATCCCGCCATGATCATGCGGGCCACCCAGAAGAAAATGATGTCAGGCCCGGTGACAAGATCGGTGGTCGGGTAAAACTTCTTCACCAGGTCGGTTTCTTCTCCCGGATTCTCCATGGTGGCAAAAGGCCAGAGCCAGGAACTGAACCAGGTATCGAGAACATCCCCGTCCTGCACCCAGTTCTCGGTATCTTCGGGAGGTTCTTCGCTCACGTGCAAATCACCGGCTTCCAGATCAGCAAGGGCGAGTGACTCGGCTTCCTGGAGAGCCTCCACTTTCTCCTTCCGATACCAAACCGGAATCCGGTGTCCCCACCACAGCTGTCGCGAAACACACCAATCCTGGATGCCATTCATCCAGTTGGCGTGAGTTTTGGCCCAACGGGCGGGACGATACTGAATGGCCCCACTTTCAACCGCTTCGGCAGTCCGCTCGGTTTCGGGATACTTCAGGAACCACTGCATGGAAATGCGGGGCTCGATGGGCACGTCGGCGCGTTCCGAGAATCCCACGTTGTTTTCGTGCTCTTCCACTTTGATCAGCAAGCCCATTTCTTCGAGCATGGCGGCCGCCTTCTTGCGGGCCACAAAGCGATCCAGCCCGTCAAGCTCGGGGACCTCGGGGCAATTCACAGTGGCATCGGGATGGAAGACATCGATAATCTCGAGATTGTTTCGGACTCCGATTTCAAAGTCAGCCTTGTCGTGAGCCGGCGTGATTTTGAGGGCACCGGTTCCAAACTCGGGATCCACATGATCATCAGCAACGACCGGGATTTCTGCTTCGGGGAAAGGTCGCTTCACCAGTTTCCCGACATACTTGCCGTATCGCTCATCCTTGGGATTCACAGCCACCGCGACATCCCCCATCAAGGTTTCGGGACGGGTGGTAGCCACTTCGAGGAACTGGCCGGGTTCATCAACCAACTCATACTTCATATAGTAGAGTTTCGAATTCTGCTTCTTGGGAATCACTTCCTCATCCGAAAGCGCGGTCAGTGACACAGGGCACCAGTTCACCATCCGCTTGCCGCGGTAGATCAACCCTTCCTTGAAAAGATCCGCAAAAACCCGCGACACCCATTTGGAGTAGTCGGCATCCATGGTGAAGCGTTCACGACTCCAGTCGCAGGAGCATCCCAGACGCTTCAACTGCTTGATGATGATGCCGCCGTGTTTCTCTTTCCATTCCCAAACTTTTTCCAGAAAGGCCTCCCGTCCGATATCATGGCGGGTCTTGCCTTCCTCATCCCGAAGCTGCCGTTCCACCTTGGTTTGCGTAGCAATCCCTGCGTGGTCCGTTCCCGGCAGCCAAAGAACCTCGTGGCCCTTCTGACGAGCCCGCCGAGCCAGGATATCCTGAATGGTGTTGTTCAAAACATGCCCCAAATGGAGGATTCCCGTGACATTCGGCGGAGGAATCACCATCGAATAAGCGGGCTTCTCAGAAGACGGGTCGGCTTCAAAACACTTCGCATCAAGCCATGCCTGGTACCAGGACTTTTCCACTTCGGTCGGTTCGTATGCTTTGGGCAACTCGGACATCGCGCCGCTTCCGTAACCGAGACCACCCTTCGGGGCAAGCTTCACACGCATCAGACCTCCCTCATCTCCCCTCGAAAACTTCTTGCCAAAAAAGAGATCTCTGGCAAAACGCGCGGGCCGCAAGGCAAACGTCGGGGCGTAGCGCAGCTTGGTAGCGCGCTTCACTGGGGGTGAAGAGGTCGCAGGTTCGAATCCTGTCGCCCCGACCACTTCAAACCTTTAAATCGCAAAGGTTTAAGCAAAATCACCTTATATTCGCCAAATTTTGGGTCTACACCAAAGTTTGGGGACGAGGCAGTTTTTGAGGTTTTGAGTAGGGTTTCTAGCCGCATTGGGCGATGACTCGGAGGCGATAGTTTTCGAAGTTTTTAAATCCGTAGGCTCGTCTTTGG
>JASFWU010000316.1:0-3635 GCA_050049035.1 Akkermansiaceae bacterium
AGAAAAAGAGCTCCTTGAAGGAGAATAAGAGCAGCGATATCCCGCATGGACACTTCAAAAAGAAACAACAAAACTACGAAGGATCAGAAAACGCTTTGTTCAGAGGTTCCTTAGTTTCATTGATGAGAAATTCTGATCTCCACTGTGCTGACGAAGTCGGCTCCCGGCAATCTTGGAATCAGCTCAAGATTGTTCTCGCGTCAATGATCGCTGCATCTGGCCGAACTTGACATCCAACCTCCCGCTTGGAACATTGCAGGTGATGAAAATCCCCCTAACCATCATGATCGCGGGTTTGCTCGCCCCGTCTCTTTCCCAGGCCGCGACCATCAATCTGAGCGGTGGAAGCGAAGGAGGAGCAGTCCTTCAAGGTCTCAACCGCTACGTTGTCGATCTCGGCTTCCTCGTTCCAACCACCTTGCCCGTGACAACCAACCTTGCCTTGTTCGAGGCCGGTGGCGATGGCGACGGAACGGCAATCTCTCTTATTGGAAACTCGCTGAACGTCTATCTCGATTTCAATGGTTCTTCAAACTTCGCCGATGACACCACCTTCGATCTCAATATCTCCGCTTACGCCGGACAAGTGGTCAGCATTCGGCTTCAGGGAGATTATTCAGGAGGAGCCGGATCGGATACCGTCCGCCTGGATGTCACCAACGGTTTCACAACCTTAACGTCCAATACGATTACCCTCGTTTCAAATCACCTTCAACCAGCCGGAGGTGATGGATTTGGCACGGGTGGCCGCGGTGGAAATAGCTGGGCCGGCATCTCGGAAGATGGGGCCGCCGGCGCCCCGAATATGGATCAATTTAACACCACCCTTTACGACATCAGCGACGGTGGAGCCAATGTCCTCGGGAGCGATGTCATTGTCGGGAACCTTTACACCGGAGCGGTCGACAGTGATACCGCCCTTGGCACCTAGATCCCTGCTCCTTCCAGCTGGGGACTCATCCCCGAGCCCTCCTCCGCGGTGCTTGCCGCCTTGAGCTTGGGCCTCCTTGCGGGTCAACGCAGAAGGAAAAGCTGATTGATTTCGGCTAGAGTTCCTTGAGGTAAAGCTTCCTCCAACGGACTTCGAAGGGGCCCCGGCCGCGTCCGATACTGTGGACCTGAAGGCCAATGAAGCCTTCGGGGTGGGATTCGAATTTTTTGTCATCCACCAGATCGGTGACCTGCGTGCCATTCACCCAGACCTGGATCTTAGCCCCTTTCGCCACAATGCGGTAGCTGTTCCATTCTCCATCCTTGAAGTTCTTGTGAGGCTTCAGCTTGTCCTTCGGAGTCATCCAGCCTCCGCACGCTTCACCGTAAATGTAGCCGGCTTCCCCTCCTCTTTTCCCGCTGGCTTCGATCTCAACCTGCGGACCGTTGACCCGGCCCTTTGGCCCCCCCTTGGTCTGCGACCGGATCTGCACGCCGGAGTTCAGGGCATTGTCGACCTTCACCTCAAAGGTCAATTCGAAGTCTCCATAAAGCCTGTCGGTACAAAGAAAGGAATTGGGGCTCCCGTCCGCGGTCTTCCCGACAATGGCATCTCCCTCAACACGGTAGGTTGCCGTCCCGTTTCTCTGGGTCCAACCGGTGAGGTCCTTCCCGTTAAAAAGATTCGTCCAGCCTCCAGCTTCTTTTTTCTCAACAGAAGCCGAAACCTGGATCAGGGAACAAAAGAGGAGTGGGAGAAACAATTTCATTCTCCTCCTACGCAATCCCTGCCTCCTCCCTATCGCCTCAGGCCTTCACTCTTGATCGCCTGCACTTCCTTCGTTCCATGACTTGCACCCGTCCGTCGGTCCGGATAGCCTCCTCCGACACGCCGGAGTGGTGGAATTGGTAGACACGCCAGATTTAGGATCTGGTGCCTTTCAGGTGTGCAGGTTCGACCCCTGTCTCCGGTACCAGATTTCACCTCGAAAATGCGAAATCCCAGGCCGCATTTCACTCGGGCCGCTTCGTCTCCCGGTAATGGCTTAGAGGTGGTTTGGAAGGAGCACAGCGAAGCCGTCGAGGTTAGGAACCGGGGGTGAGGCTCCCAGCAAAAAGCAAAAGGTCACCACCACCGCGTGTCCCAGTTTATTGAAAAAGCGACTGATCCAAGGACTGTGCGCCCCGACCTCAAGAGCGATCAAAGCGTCCGGGTGCTTCTTTGACAAACGTCGCAGGCTGTCCCGATGATTCGTGATGGATCGTTCATCGATGATCTCATTGGTGCGAGCATCAAGAACTGAGATGACGTGTTTCCGGTCTCCAAGGTCGACTCCGATAATGCGCTTCGTTTGATGATGATTCATAACAGGTCAGCGTATCACGGACCGATCACCGATCCGATGCTGCCTTCTCATCTATTCTCGTTATGCTGGAGCGGAGGCGCTATTCGCTATTTGTTGTTGAGGATCAAAAAGAGAACCGTCGCGACCAAGACGAGGCCGAGAACAACGAACCAGTTGTGTCGTCGTGCTCTCCGCAGGTAATCTTCTTCACCCCGCAAATCGAAGTAGTGTCTGCCGTTCACCGTCATTACGACTCGTTCCTTAATGAGTCGCTGCAACGTAGCTCGCTGAGTAGGGCTAAGATCTTTTACCTCAATTGCGTTCTCGGGGCTCATTGCGCCTTCTTCTTCAAAGAGTTCTTTGACCGATTGCCTGCGGCTCTCCTGCTCGGCCGCCCAAAAAATAATGTAGCTCATAGTCTTTCTTCAAAGTTGAGATCATTGGTTGGATTGCAGGCGCAAGCAACTATCGTCCCGTGAACACATTGTAAGCATAACGTTTAGGCTCTGGCGATCCGCTACAGGCGGCGCCAGTTCGACGAGGGATTTAAAGGTTCTAAATTCAAAAAACTAAACTACTCGGCGGTAGCGGATTGCCCAGCAGCATCTTGTTGTGCCCTTCGGTTTCATGCGTGGAGAGCGCTGAGCACTGCCTGTGGCTCCCGATCGACGACTCGGAGCAATGCCTTGGCTGGCCCCTCGGGCTCTCGACGACCCTGCTCCCAGTTCTGCAGAGTGCGAACACTCACTCCGATAATTGCGGCAAAGCGTGATTGAGAGAGCCCCAAGCGCTCCCTGATTGCCTTCGGATCGGGATCTTCAACCTTGAATGTGCGAGACGCCTTCCGCTTACCACGCTTGATATCGCCAGCCTGCCGAATGCTCTCACAAAGGAGTTCAAAATCTTCGTCGTTCATTGGTTCAGATGTTGTTCGACCAAGGCCCGAAGCAACTGTGCGCGCTCCGGTGTCAGGTCTGTTTCTCGGTTCTTGGGATAGGCGTAGAGCATGAAGATCTCCTCATGATGCACCAGGTAGTAGATCACTCTGAGACCTCCGCGCTTCCCCCGACCGCTTCCTCGCCATCAGATCTTCCGTAAGCCCTTCGATCTCGGGATGAGATCACCGGCCCCGGATCACCAACAAGGACAGACTGGAGCTCTGCGTAGGACTCATCATCAATGAGTTCGACAATTCGGGCAGTGAAGATGTCGGTCTCATTGAAAGTCATCTACCACCTCATTATACGTCAATGGCGTATAGGCGCAAGGAGCTTTTTCGAGAGCCGCCCCCAGGGTCATCCAGCTAGGGAGATTGCGTCACCAAAAGCGCCGATTTCAGCCAAATTCACCGTAGGAGCC
>JASFWU010000317.1:0-3619 GCA_050049035.1 Akkermansiaceae bacterium
GATCGCCGAAACCAACAAGGGGCTCGAGAGCCTCGGAGCAGAACCTGTTTCCATTCCCGACCACCCGCGCATCATGGCGGCCATGCTTGCCGAGGGTAGCTTCACCCAGATCATTCAAACCTTCCAGGGTTACCAGGCTTTCCTCGGGAATCTGCGTGCCTTGAAAGTGGAAACCGACAAGGCCTTGAAAAAAGCCCAGGCTGCCGGAGCGGCACGTCAGGCCGATGGCCTGCTGGCGGAGCAGAATCTCACCGGAAACATTGTCCTGGGTGCCAGCGGATCACCCGCCTTGTTGCAGGAACTTTTGAACGGACTGAAAAAGGTTCACTTTACCCAGGCTGCCTTCGTAGTAGTCGATGACGGTGAGCGCCTTCATCTCGGAGCGCTTTGTGGCGAAGACGGCAACAATGCCGGCCATGGGGCAGGAAATCTGATCAAGTCGCTCGGTCCCGTCGCCGGAGGAAAAGGCGGTGGCAAACCGGACATGGCAAGAGGAGCCGCACCCAACCGGGATCAACTCGAAACTCTTCTCGAAGCAGCCCGAAACGAGCTCGGTCTTACCGATTGATTCTGAGGTTGTTGTTTTCCAACCAAAAAATAGTTAGATCGATACTTGTCACCATCGGCGATCCCCGATAGTTCAACTTCGTGGCTGATTTTCGATTTGAGAACCTCGAGGTTTGGAAGATGGCGACCGAAATCGGTCATTGCATTGCTGATCTCGCCGACAGTCTCTCCTCAAAGGGCAAGGAGTCCTTTTCCCGGCAGATGCACGACAACAGCTACCGGGTCTCGGGCATCCTTGCCGAAGGCAGCAGCTGCCCCACCAAGCAGGAGTTTGCCCTTTTCGTCGGACGGGCCCGCGCCGCTACTCTTGAGATCGCCAACCTCATTCTCTTTCTCTCCGAGCGTGAACTCATCTCTGAAGAAGAGGAAGCCAAGCTGGTCAACATGCTGAAACGCGAGTCGAAGATGCTGGAAAATTTCCGCCAAAGCCTCGAGCGAGCCGGTCACCCCGAAGCGGTGGTGGCTTAGTCGCCTCCCCGCAGCCAAAGGGTGGCGACGTAGATTAAGTCATCCTCATCGTCTTCACCGAGATTGTTGATCTCGCGCTCCACGGTCCAACCGGCACTTGCGAGAAGTTTCTTCAAGGACCGGTCGGTAAAAAAGCGAAGACGTTGCTCGGTTTCCTCCTGCTGTAACAGCTTACCCGAAGCGTCCTTGAGGGAATACCGATGCCGCCTGATCAAGCTACCTCCTTGCTCGCGAATCCGGTGGCGGGTTTCCAAAAGACCAGTCGATCCATCGGGCAGCTCGATCTCGCGATCGAAGTACCACTGCCCCGAAGGAAGGTCCCCGGACAATTCAGCCCAAGGGAAAAAAAGAGTGAGATAGAGCCGGTCGGTTTGTTCTCGCAATCGCTTTAACTGGCGCTGTGGATCTTCGAAGAGTTGAAAGGTGAAGGCCGGGATGACAATCGCGTCATAGCGATCGTTCGGTTCATGATCCTGCCAGGCCTCTTCGATCACGCGGGCCTCCGGAAACCTCTCCCGGGAAAGGGCGGCCATCTCGGGCGAGAGCTCCAGACCCACCACATCATGTCCTACTTCCACCAAGGGCCCGAGCAACCTGCCGGAGCCCGACCCGACATACAAAACGGTCCCGTCGACTCCGGACAGGAACTCTTCGAGCAGGACCTCTTCACCAGGGACCTCCTCAGCCTCCCAAAAGAGGTCATGCCACGCAGCCTCGAATCCATGGTAACCCGACATCACAGTCAGCATGTCTCCCACCTGTTCGCTCGCCAAGCCTTGGATTGAAAAGGGCTTCATGAGCGACTACCATGCCTCCATGAGATTCTTGATCATCTTTGGCTTCTTGATTTCTTCGGTTCTCGCCGAAAAACACATCGAAGCCTTTGTGTGCCTTTGCGATAACGAGCATCAGGGAATCGTCAAAGTGGGAGCCGCCATCGGAAATGGTCTCGACCCGGCGGGCAATCTCTACTGGGGATGTGGCGATGGCATGGGCAGCTACTTCAAGCGAAGCAAGAAATGGAAACTGGTGGAGACCCTTAAGCCAAAGGATTCCCCGGTGCTAGTCACTCTCAAATTCACCCATCACACTGGCAAAGCCACACTGACCGCACACGCCTATCGCGGCGATCGTATGAAAACCTGTCTCGAGCATTTTTTCACCAAGACCCGCGAGGGAGGGACAGATGACCTCGTCGCCTTCATCGGGCACAACGGGCTCATGGACACTCAGATCGATTGGCCTGCCTCCGCTCCAAAAGACGACCAACGAAGCCAGGCCATCGTTCTCGGCTGCCTGACTCAGAGCACCTTCACCAATCCACTGGAGGAACACATGAACTCGGAGCCGCTTCTTCTGACCAAAAGCCTGATGTATCCCGGTTCCTTCCTCCTCCACGACGCCATCGAAGTCTGGCTGAAAAAGGGAACGAAAACGCAAATTCGTGAAGCAGCCGCCAAAGCCTACGCGAAGAAACAAAAGATCCCGGTCAAGGGTGCCCGCACGGTTTTCGCCGAACTGAAGTGATCGAATCGTCAAAGAATCCCGCGCCTGTTTTCGTTCCGCTCTGCAGGGATGGAAAGCATACCGGAACACGACAAGCGAGCTCTTGATGCCTACCATGAGCATGGCATCGACTCCCTACCTTGGGAGATCCCAACCGTCATTGGTCTGGTCTTGCTGGCAGCGTTTTGGCTCTTCATGAACCATCGCCGAAATCAAAAGCTCCAAGCCAAAGGCTCGGAGCTTTGTCGAAAATCACTGGGCAAGACGCGACGCTAGCCGGCCTTACTTCCGCCTCCGGAAATCTCATCGGCCTCCAGGGCGATGCGGCTGTATACGGCATCAACGTCCTGATTGGTCATCGCCAACTCGTCCTGATGATCCTTCAGCACCGACATGAGATGGTCGGTGAACCTGCTGAGGTGGGATTTCTTAATGCCACGTCCCTGATGCACCTCCCGCATCGAGCGACCACTGTAAAAGAGCGGACCGCCAAGGGCTTCACTGAAGAACTCCTTCTGCATGGCCCGGAGTTTTGATTCCTCGGTGTGGGCAAAAAACGGACTCAGCTCCGGATCAGACATCACCCGGTCGTAAAAAACATCGATCAATTTCGAGATTCCCTCTTCGCCACCAATCCGTTCAAAAAGCGTTCCTTCTGCCATATTCTGAGTACGCCCAAAAAAGGACATCGCGCCAGCGGGATATCCGCTTCCGCTCCCGAAAGGGTCTCCCTGGCTTACCAAGTCTGGAGCTGGACTTCTGCTATCCCTTCACTTCCCAACCGGAGCGATACTCTTTGGTGAGGAGCTTGTTGGCGGCTTCGTCGTTCGTGATTTTGAATTTCTCGGCATCCCACTCCAGCGTTTTACCGGCGCGATGGGCCACGTTTCCGAGGAGGTTGTGTTCGATCAAGGTTCCTGAATAATCGAAGTTGCAGAGGGTCCTGCCCTCTCCGCGGCAGGCTTTGAGCCATTCGTTGTAATGCCCGGCCGAGGGCGCAATCGACTGGGCGGGCGCTTTGTAGTCTTTAAATTTCGCACCCGGGCTGAGGACGTTCTTGCCATAATCCGAAACGAGA
>JASFWU010000050.1:0-11809 GCA_050049035.1 Akkermansiaceae bacterium
CTGCCAGATAACCAAGTCGCCGAAGCGGTAATCGCCATCTTCCTGGGTGACCTCAAGGACCTCTCCCTTGCGGGCAAGGAATCGCTGGAGGTTTTGAACACGGCGGTGATCGATGTTGGTGTCAGGTCCTTTCGCCCCAAAAATCTGGGGATAGGCGAAGAAGTTCTCTTTGATGTCGGCATGGACTTCGACCTGAAGATCGATGCCAACGCCCCGGTAGGCCCGAACCACCAAATCCTCGGCTTTTCCGCGATCGAGAGCAATATCACCGTTCGGAAAATCGATCTGGTAGTAGACATTGTCGAAGTCGACCTTGGCTTGGGTCCGTTCCAAAGCAGCCGCCGCCAGCCTGGAACCAAAATCACCGTCAGCTCGCAGCGAGGAAATCGCTTCAGTGACATTCGCCTCGGAAGTGAGCTCGGTTTGAGCCCGGAGAAACGGAATGAGCGGGCGAAGGAAAAAGCCACCTAGACCGAGAGCAAAAGCGACCAAAATCCACCCTCCAAGAGAGCTTTTTTTCTTCTTTTTGACCGGCGCGGCTCCGATGTATTCGATTGGCCTCATTCCTTATCCTTTCGGCTTTCTAAAGTTTCACATGTGGCTACGATTGACGAGTGAAAACCTGTCGCCGGGCGGCAAAAAACGACACCTTTTTGCGCGATTGTGAATAACTCAAAACAGACTCCGATTTTCGCATCTCAAAGCCCTCCGAACCCGGAAGATTTTAGAAAATTTCAGACCGTGATATCGTCCGATTGGGATGGAAAGATCGTCAAACATCCTGCTTCCTTTCTTTTTTGGTTGGACGAGGAACACTTTCACTTCCTCGCACGACAAGAAGGGCGGGAAGGCTTCACGCATCCCGATAGCAAACCAGGAGTGTTTCAAGCAGAGCTCTGGAGATACGATGTTGCCGAGTTCTTTCTCAAGCTTGCCGACCGTCCAACCTATCTCGAGTTCAACCTCGCTCCCAATGGTGCCTGGTGGTCCTGTATTTTCGACAGTCGACTGGCTCCTGCGCCAGGCCAGCCGGAGGCCATTCCCGGCGTGCAAGCCTCGGGCATCCAAGAATCGGATCACTGGGAAGCTCACGCAAAGATCCCGAGACGGTGGATGGAGGAATATTTCCCGCTCTCCAGTGGGACTGCCCTCAACGCGACCTTTATCCTGAATTCTCCGGAGCAGGTTTTTCTGACCTCCGGGGATCTGGGTGACGGTGAGCCTGACTTTCATCGTCCCGACTCCTTCCCCGAAGGGAAACTCTCTCCTCCGGCGTGACATTCCTAAAGGTCTCCCCTAGCCTTCCGCCATGCCGGAAATGCCACAGGCAGCTCCTATTCCTGATCGCCCCCCGCTTCATCTGAAGGGGGGATACCTTGCCATCGCCTCGCCGGATTCCATTCCGGAGGCGGCGTTCTCCATTCCGGCCATCCGGGCTCTCCGGGCGGTGCGTCCGATGGGCACCTTTGTGGCGGTTGCGCCCCCGCCAACGGCTCCACTTTTCCGAAAGATGCCCGAAATCAAGAAGGTGGTTGAGGTTTCGCCCGCCGATTCCCCCCGCAAGATCGGCCAGCTTCTCCGCGAAACCGGGATTCCTTTCGATTCCGCCATTTCGTGGGAGGATTCGTCAATCGCACGAGCCTTTGCGAAGATCCAGATCAAACAAAGGCTGGGCTTCCCGAAAGAAAAGCTGGCGAAGTTTCTCACCGATCCGGTGGCGGTCTCCCAGAAGGCAGGTCCGATCCAGCACCGGGTCCAGGATTACCTGCTCTTCACCAAGAAGCTGGGAGCGGATCCTTTCCAGCCTTCAAACTTTGCCACTCCGGAACGTCCCCCGGGACCCGAAAAGCCGCTGATTGCCATTGCTCCCGGGTCGGACTTTGGTCCCGCCGCACAATGGCCGCTCGAGCGTTTCCTGGAGGTTGCTTCGCTCTTCGCAGAAGAAAACGATGTGATCGTTCTGCCGTCATCCGACCGTTGTTCTCCGTCAAAGGAGCTCGCCAAATCGCTGAACCTGCCGTTGGGAGAACCCGATACGGAGCCCCTCCTCGAGCAACTGGGCCGCTGCACCGCCCTCATCGCCAATGACAGCTCGCTTCCCCACCTCGCATCATTTGTCGGGACGCCATCAGTCGTTCTTTTTGGCCCCAATGAACCGGAGTGGAAGCGACCACTGGGAAAAATCCACAAAGGCATCCGGGAACATGTGGCATGCAGTGGCTGCTTGCTCAACAAATGCCCGCTGGACCATCGCTGCATGAACGAGATCGAGACAAAGCAAGTGATCCGGCAAGCCCGCGAGATTCTCGGCACTACGTCATGACATACTGGAGAAGAAGCGACTGCACCGTGCAATAGAAGTCGTTCCGGTAAAAAGCCGCTCTCATCTCTTCATCATCGATCTCCTCCGGTTCCCGTAACTCCCGGGGTCCGAACTTGTAACGCTCCTCCAACTCCAATCTCGCCTGATTGAGCGCACCATACCAGGTGTCGGCGTGTTCCTTGTCGATATGAACTGGCTCGTCGTCTCCCTTGGCCTTCATCACGGCCATCACGACCTCAAGGCGTTGTTTTGAAAATTCCTCTTCCAGCTCCGGCACCACAATCTCATCCCACATCGCATCCTCGTCCATGAGGCCACCCAAGCGCTTGGAAAGACTCCCCTCTGCATCGACAGCGATCTCCAGCAAGACCATCCAGTCCTGATCCTCTTCCGGAACCAGCTTCAAGCCACCGGCAACTGTCGGCCCGATGGTCATTCCGATTTCTCCAACTTGGCGTGCAACTGGGCACCGTGAAGTTGGTTGACATACATTTCGCCTCGTTCTCTTCCCCCGGCCCAGACCACGGCCTTGCCACGCTGGTGCACCGCCATCATCAACTCCTCCGCCTTATCGCGAGAAAAGCCAAAGATGCGCATCAGGACCCGGCTGACGTATTCCATCAGGTTCACCGGATCGTCGAGCACCACCACCTGCCAGGGAAGGTTGGCCTTTTCGTGTGACTTGGCCTCGGACTTGCGTGCGGGGGCTTTGGAAGGGTTGGCCGGCATGATGACTCGTGTTTACACCTCAACGACCGCCTCCGGGGCATCGATCCAACGTCCGTGCTCGCGGATCAAATCCTTCAGTCGTTCGACTGCTTCAGCCTCCGGGATATTGAACTTCACGGCCTTCTTTCCGACATACAAATTGATCTTGCCGGGCGCGCCTCCGACATAGCCGAAATCGGCGTCAGCCATTTCACCGGGACCATTGACAATGCAGCCCATGACGGCAATGCGGACTCCCTTGAGATGGCCGGTGGCTTCGCGGATTTTCTGGGTCGTTTCCTGAAGATTGAAGAGAGTGCGACCGCAACTGGGGCAAGCGACATAGTCCGTTTTGAAAATCCGGGCTCCGGCGGCCTGCAGGATGTTGTAGGACAGCCGGAGCGACTGGCCGGGAGCCTCTTCGCCCTGAACGAGAATGGCATCGCCTATGCCATCACAAATCAACGAACCGAGGTTCATCGAAGCTTGAAGAAGAGTCGGGAGGAAATCCGCTCCGGCATCGGTTGACGGAGCCAAGGTATCCTTGAGCAAGATCGAGTGGCGGGCGTCGGCCTTGGCGGCAAGCAAGCGGAAGGCCGCGATCACGGGAAGATCCAATCCATCCGACACCGTAATGAGCTTTGGTTCGGAGGCCTGGTTGACTTCGGCCATTGCCTGGTCATCGCGTGGATCAAGAGAAACCACATCCGTATCTTCGAGAACCAGCTCGGGTTGAAAATCCCCCATGCGGTCCAGCTTGTGGGAGATGGCCTCGAACTTCTTCCGGGAGGTCATCACTCTCATCAGCTCGGTTCCCCCGAGTGGAACCTCACTGACTTCCTGAACCGTGGTCCGACGTCTTTCGTACTCGAAAGGATTCCAGCTTTCCCGGACTCCGGTCTCGATTCCGCCCGAGCGAATGGAATCGACAAGAGCACGGGCGACTGGAACCTCATGGACCGCATCTTCGGTCAAACTCACCCTCACGGTGTCTCCGATGCCGTCGGCCAGCAGACTACCAATCCCGATCGCGCTTTTGATCCGTCCGTCTTCGCCATCACCGGCTTCGGTCACTCCAAGGTGGAGCGGATAATTCCAGTCGCTTCCCTCGGCATCCAACCTGGCTACGAGCAGGCGATAAGCCTCGATCATGACCTTGGGATTGGAGGCCTTCATCGAGAAGACGAAATTGTGGAAGTTCTCTTCACGGGCTATGCGGGCGAACTCGAGAGCGCTTTCGACCATTCCGAGGGGCGTATCGCCGTAGCGATTCATGATGCGGTCGGAAAGGGACCCGTGATTGGTCCCGATCCGCATGGCGCGTCCCAGGTCCTTGCAGAGCACGACCAACGGTGCAAAAGCGTCGCGGATTCTCGAAAGCTCCTCCTCGTATTGGTCATCCGTATACTCCCGGATTTCAAACTTCTTTTTGTCGGCATAGTTGCCCGGATTGACCCTGATTTTTTCGACCCACTTGGCCGCCTCAAAAGCTGCATCGGGTTTAAAATGAATGTCGGCAACGAGAGGAACAGAGCAACCCGCCGCTCTCACCCCGTCGCGAATGTTCTCCAGGTTTTCAGCATATTTCCTGGTTTGTGCGGTGATCCGAACCACCTCGCAACCGGCCTCGGCGAGTTGCAAGACCTCCTTCACACAAGCCTCGGTGTCGCGGGTATCCGAAGTGATCATGGATTGCACCACGATGGGATTGGAGCCCCCCATTTTCACCTCTCCCACCGTGACTTCACGGGTCTCCCGTCGCGAATAGCGGAAGAGGTCGTTACAATAGCGGAGTTCGGAGGCCAAAGACATCTGCGGCATTAGTAAGGCAAAATCCGCCCCCCCGCAACGCCGACCTTTGTCCGGTATGACTAGAAAAGACCGGCCAGCTGTCCGGCCTCCATCTTTCCGAGGAGGAAATAGGCGTGTTCGCGGTCCGACCAACGGGTCACAGCCCAGCCCGGATTGCGCGGACAATCGTAGCAGAATTCTCCAGCACCCCCCAGATCGCCCATTTTGTCGGTCTTAACCGATTCTCTTTTGACCGTAATCAGGTGATACCTCTCTCCGTCCTTGATGAAGCAAATCAGGGAGCCCCGGCTTTTCCCTTCGCCAATCTCGAGACGTTTGCAACCGATGCCGCGAACGCCCTTCAGCCCCTCGGGAAGCTCCGCCGGAGTCGGAAGATCCCGCTCGCTCAACCACTCGGTCAGGACCGCCTGACGGTCATTTTGCAGGTCGAGCGAAAGGAAGGGATCCTCCAGCAAATCGACCGCGGAATCCTGAAGTTCAAGCGGGGTCGTTCCGGCCAAGGCATTTCCGCCTGCTCCCGCGAAGAAGAAGCCGACGCCGACCACCACCGCGATCACGGCCGCCACCGAAGTGGTCCACATTGCCGCCTTGAAATACCCGCGACGGTGACGCTCGGGCATCTCGACCACCTTTTGCTCGACCTCCATAGCCCCTAGGATCTGGTCACGAAGCCCCTCGGGAGGCCTCACTGCGGCAAGCGCGCCCACAAAATCAGCATCGAAATCAGCGGGATGATCCTGGGCACCTTCGAGGACCTCAAAAATGGCATCCCGAAGATCTTCGGGGATTTCCACATCGGCTAAAATGGCAGCAAAGGCCGCATCTTGCGCCCGTTCATCCGCCAACCATTCTCCCAACTCCCGATCCCGGGCCGCCAAAGCCAGAGCCTCGGCAAAGGCAGGTTCATCGGCGTCCTCCCCGTCCGGTCGAAAACTCCCGAGAATGAATTTTGCTCGTTCCTTATCCATTGTTTTTCTGAATCGTCCCTGGTTGAAAGTTCACAATCTTGGTGGGAGCGCTGGCTGGCTCCGCCGACATTTTCCGTCGCAACTGCTCTTTCCCCCGGGAAATCCGCGACATCACAGTCCCGATGGGGACATCGAGAACCTCGGCGATTTCCTTGTAGGAGTGCTGCTGAAGGTAAAAGAGAGTCAAAGGTGCGCGGAAAGTTTCATCGAGCTCACCAAGCAAGGCCACCGCTCTTTGGGCGTCCATTTTGCGCCCGGAATCCTCCTCGTCATGCGGGAGCTCGTGCTCCGCCTCGGAAATCTCGGTCTCCGGATTCCGCTGGGCGCGCCGGGCCATGCCGAGATGCTCGCGATACAAGGTGGTGAACAACCAGGTCTTGGCTTTCGAGCGATCCTTGAGTTGATGCCCCTTTTGAGCCCAGATCACGAAGGTCTGCTGGACCAGGTCCGCCGCCCGGTCCGGATTTTTGGCCAGCGAGAATCCGAAGCGGTAAAGCGCCTGGTAATACCGGTCGACAAGCTCTTCGAATTCTTCCATCTGTCCGAGTTTCTGACATTGAGAGTTCGGTGTCCCGTTTTTATTCCGATGATTTCTCTTCTTTATTTTTCATGACCCCACCACCAGTCTGGTCTTGAAATGAAAATGATTCTCGCTCTCGCCCTCGTTCTCCCCTGCCACGCGCAGTTCCGGCAGGAAAAATCAGAAAAATCTCTCAAAATCTTCAGCCGCGACCGTCTTATCACGGAATACCGAACCGACAGTCAAGTGCCCTACCTCTATCCCCTCGTCGCTCCATCGGGTCAATCGCTGACCCGGCATTATCCAATGAAAAAGGATGTGGCGGGAGAACAATCCGATCATCCCCACCATCGGTCCTTTTGGTTCTGCCATGGCAATGTCAATGGTCACGACTTCTGGCATTCCAAACACGGCAAAGACGGGACAACGAAGATCACTCACCAATCTTTCGGAGAGTCGACCAAGGACTCGTTCACGGTATCGCTTCACTGGGAACACGATGGTTCGCCCCTGATGAAGGAGCAACGGACCTACCGTTTCGTACAACCTTCCAAGAGCTCGCTCCAAATCGAAGTGACCTCCCAACTGACCGCCGTGACCGACGTTACCTTTGGCGACACCAAAGAGGGCTCCTTTGCCATCCGCGTCTGCCCGACGATGAGACACGAGGGCAAGGTTGCCAAAGGGACCATTCTGAATTCCGAAAAGGACACCAACAAGAAGGCCTGGGGCAAGCGCGCCCGTTGGGTCTCCTACCAGGGTCCGGATCCCGCCGGCAAGCCGGCCGCCATTACCATGATGGACCACCCTTCCAATCACAATCACCCGACGCACTGGCACGCCCGGACCTACGGTCTTTTGGCTGCCAATCCCTTTGGAGAGAAAAGCTTCACCAAAAAGGGAAGCGGAAAACACACTCTCAAGAAAGGGGCGACCATGACCCAGAAGTATGCCGTGCTTCTGAATTCGGAATCCCTCACCTATGACCAGATTGACAAAGCCTATCAGGACTTTGCCAAGGACTAGCCTCCTGACACTCCCACATGCCCGAATCCCCCCCCAGTGACCCACCTCCGCCGAAGAAGCGGCGGGGGAAATGGCGACGTCGTCTTGGAATCTTCTTCCTTCTGTTTTGTCTTTTCCTCGTATGGGCAAACGGCCCCGGAATTCGTTGGCTCTTGCGAACCCTCATTGACCAGCAGCTCGAGAATCAGGAACTCGCCGGTTCATACCAACTGGACGGAACCGCTCTCTCAGGAATCTCCCTTCGCGAGGTTTCCCTGAGCGGACCGGCATTGGTGCACTCGGCCGAATCCAATCTCATCGAGGTCCGGTGGTCACTGTCATCCTTGATCGATCTCGAGATCGAGGCTCTCACAGTTGACCGTCTTCATCTGACTCTCGACTTGGCCGAGCTTCCTCCACCCGACGAGTCAGAGACTGCGGAGCCAGAGAAAGAAGCCGCCACCCCCCTTTCCGAGACCCTCAATTTGGTTCGCGGAATCCTGGCAAACGCCGAGATCAGCCTGACCGACCTCGACGTCACTCTGGTGGACACCACCCGGGTTTCACTTGCGTCCCTGACCCACGAAGCAACGAGCGACACCTATCTCATTCGGGATCTAAAGACAAAGGACCATCTTGATCGTCCCATTCACAATCCCGCCACCACCCTGATCTGGACCGAAGATGGTTTCAAAGCGGACCTCATAACGCTCCGAACCGACCTGGCACTCAGGAATCTCGTTTTTCATCCGGAGGAACTCGCTTCTCTCGAACTTTCCATTTCGGGCCATGACCTCCGCCTTTCTTCCGATCTCGCCGCCTCGCATCGTATCGAGCTCCTGACTCCCGGACTGACCATTGCGAAGATTGGCGAACAAGCCGGTATCGAGATTCCAGTCAGCGGCTCCATCAACACTCTCACCGCGGACACCTCGACCGGATTTGTTGACCTCAAAGTCGGAGATTTCTCGTACGAGGACTATCAATATGAGGTCATCTCCCTCGAAGCCCGAACCGAAGACATGATGTCTCCTTTTGAGCAACCGGTGACCTTGGATTTGAAAGTCGACGAGACCCTTTCCGTGCAGGGGACGATCCAACCGGATCGCGAGCCACTCGATTCATCGGCTGATCTTTCCTTTGTTCTCAACTGGCCGGGGATTCCCGCGATCAGGGGAGAGACGGTTTATGATTCCCGTGAAGTTCTTTTGCTTGCCGAGAGCCTGAAGACCCTTCGCGTGACCGGCAGTTTTGATTTGGAAACGAAACAATACCGGGCTGAAGCACTTGCTGCCATTGAGGACGCCTCGACCATCAGCGATCCTTTGGCGGGTGCACTGTCCTTCACTGCCAGGGCCAGGGGTGACCTGGAAGCCGCAACGCATTCCGGTAGCCTCGACCTGACCGAACTCAACCTCCGCCAACCGGAATTTCCGGAAGCCACCTCGCAGGCAAAAATCTCGTGGAACTGGCCAGAAGAAGTCTCGGTGGAGGAACTCAAGATGACGTCGCCGGCTGGCGAGTTGAGTGCTCGTCTGGGCTGGCAGGACGACACCCTGACCATTTCAAAGTTCGATCTCAGGGAGGACGAAGTTCAGCTCCTTTCCCTGAACGCTTCCTTGCCCGCTCCACTCGAATTCGAATCTCTCGACAAGCTTCTCGCTTCCGAAAGGCCGGTATCGCTCAATATTTCCTCCGAGCCCCTTTCTTTCAAGACCCTGTCGTCTTTCGCTCCCCTTCCCCCTGATCTTGCCGGAGTGGTTCAAGCCAGCCTCACCTTGTCGGGCTCGCTGGCCGAACCGGTTCTCGATGGTTTCGCCACTCTCGACGACGCACGCCTCACCACCCAACCGGACCTCCCGCCGGTCGATCTCAATCTTCAATTCAAGACCTCCGACAATCAGCTCAGTCTCACCGCCAATGCCAAGGAGCCAGGGGGCCCCCTTCTCGATCTCAAAGGCGAGGTTCCTTTTCTTCCCCGGGCCTGGCTCGACCGGAAATCCGATCCGGCACAAGCCTCGGTCTCGCTATCCGCAAAGACACCCAAGATCAGCCTGCAACGCATTCGGCCTTTCGTCCCGATCATCACCATGGTCGACGGAACCCTCGGGCTGGACGTCACTGTTTCGGGAACTCTCTCGGAACCAAAACTGGCCGGATCCGGAGAGGTGCGCATTGCCAAAATGAGGCTGGAGGAATCTCCCATCTCCAACTTCCGCGACTCCGTCATCAAGGCCAGCTTTGCCGAAAACAAAGTCACCATCCTGCCCTCGACAATCAAAGCCTCGGGCGGAACAGCAACTCTCGGCGGAACGATTGAGATCACTCCGGAAGCTCCTCGTTTCGACGTCAGTCTCTCGGGGAAGTACATCCTCCTCTACCGCAATGCGGACTTCACCTTTCGGGGAAACCCTGACCTTAAACTCTCCGGCACCTTGGATAGCGCCACCATCTCGGGAAAGTTGGGAATCGTCGAGAGCCTGATTTACAAGGATGTGGAAATTCTCCCCTTCGGAGTTTCGCGCACGAGCGAGATTCCGAGCCCCAATCTCCCTACCTTTGTCCCGAGAAAGCTGGCCCGACGGAAAGCTCCTACACGACCCACCGGTCCCATGACGTGGAAGCTCGATATCGATATCGAAACCATCGATCCGGTTCTTATTCGCGGCAACCTTGCCAAAGGACAGGTGACCGGCAGAGCCAAAGTAGGTGGAACGATCGGAGACCCCACAACCTCGGGAACCCTCAAGACCGAGAAGTTGGTGGCGGACCTGCCATTCAGTGAGCTTGAGGTGCAGACAGGAATCATCACCTTGCGCCCGGACTCCCTCACCAATCCGGTCATCAATCTCCGCGGTCGTTCTGAAGTCGGACAGTATGTCATCCAGGTTTATCTCTCGGGTCCGGTGCAAAACCCCAAGCTCGTCCTGACCTCCGACCCACCCATGCCCGAAGGAGAGATCATGCTCCTCCTCGCAACCGGCTCGGCCTCCGACCAGCTCTCGGACCAACAACTCGCTTCCCAAAAAGCGCTGCAGTATCTCCTCGAAGGCCTGCGACGGCGTAATGGGGACAAGGACAAATCGGTGTTCCAGCGCCTGATCAAGAACTCCGACCAAATCGAGCTCTCTCTTGGCGACACCAATCAATTCTCGGGTCGTCGTTTCTCCTCCGCCACCCTCGAGATTACCGACCGATGGGACTTCACCACTCAAATTGACGAACAAGGCCAAACCCGGGCGCTTTTGATCTTCTCGGTCAGACTCAAATAAATGATTCGCCCCTTCGTCATTCTCCTTTTCCTGACCGGTTTGCTTTCCGACGGAGCAACCCTGGAATTTTCGGGGCTCAAAACCTACACCCGGGGAGATCTCATCGACCAAATCGCGGGACGGCTTGAATTCATCCAGCGAGGAAAGGCCACCGACTACCGGGCTGACGATGCGGCCTTTCTGGTGGAATCCTACCTTCGCCTTCACGGGCTGCCCGATGCCACTGTTTCGGGGGAGGTGATTTCGGCAAAGCGCATCAAGCTCACGGTCGATGAAGGGCTTGCCCAGTTCCTTGGACCCATCACCATCAAGGGAGCCGAGAAGCCGGAAGCGATCGAGGAACAGTTCCGGGCACCCTTTCCGGAATCAGGAAAGCGACGGGCCTTTCAGGCGGAGGCGGTCGAGAGCGGACTGGCTCGTGTCCGTGATCTTTTGCATGCCGATGGGTATTGGAAAGGATCGGCAACCTCACAACGAGGAGCCCGCAACGCTCAAAGTGAAATCCCTTTCACCCTGACAGTTGCTCCGGGGATTTTGTTCACTTTGGCTCCGGTCGAGCTCAAGTCTCCTGTCGAGGCCACGGCCGACCTTCAAGAAAAGCTACTCCGCCAGACCGGAAAAACCGCAACCGCCGAGGCGATCAACTCGATTCGGAACACGATCTCGGAAAGCTACCGCCGGCGTGGCTACAGCGACATCTCGGTAGAGATTTCCAACGAGCTTCTCGAGCGTAAACTCAAACTCTTCGTAACGGTTGTTCCCGGTAAAAAGTTCACCGTTCGTTCCTTCCAGACCGCCGGACTTCAAAAGACGCAAAAGAGCCGGATTCAAAATCGTTTCGATGATTTGGTTGGAAAAAACTACGACGAAGACCGAATCAACACCGAGATCGAGAAGCTCCTCACCACCGGTGCCTTCGAAGGCATTCGTCTTGAGACTGTCGAGAGCCCCAACAACACTGTCGACCTGACCCTTCACCTCAAGGAATCGAAGGCCCGGGGTTATTCCTTTGCTCTCGGATACGGATCCATCGAGGGCTATGTCGTCGGGGCCCGCTACTATGACCGGAACCTTTGGGGACGCCTTTGGAATCTCTCGGCCGGAATCGAACTGACCGGGCTCGGGGTTCTTGGTGAGGTCAGCCTAACCAACCCCTACTTCCTCAACAAGGAGCTCAATCTGGCCAACCGGGCCTTTCTGA
>JASFWU010000318.1:0-3587 GCA_050049035.1 Akkermansiaceae bacterium
AAATCCGCGACCTCCTCGGAGACGAGATTGCGACCAAGCTGGAGGAGGATGATACGCCGGTTCATCGCGAAACCTGCCGCAACTCCTTGATCGATCTCCACGGAACGGGACGCGTCCTCTTTCGGAATCGACGAATCGTTCTCGACACCTTCCCCTCCCGGATTGCCCATCTCAGTCCCCTCGATGTCGATCCAGAAGATGCGTTCCAGATGAAGCTCGACTGGCTGGCCGCGTTGCTGCGCAAGGAACCGGACGCCAAATTTCTTCTCATCACCCATTCCCGGGAAACGGTCGAGGCAATCGAAGCCTCCCTGAAGGAACGAATCAGCGCCCAGGCGACGATGTTTCACGAGGGACTCAGTCTCCTGCAGCGGGACAAGAATGCCGCCTGGTTTGCCGATGAAGAAATGGGCGCCCGCATCCTGATCTGTTCCGAGATCGGGTCGGAAGGAAGGAACTTCCAGTTCGCCCATCATCTCATCCTCTTTGATCTTCCCAATGATCCAGGGCTCCTCGAGCAGCGGATCGGTCGTCTCGATCGAATTGGTCAGACCGAGGACATCCACATCCATGTCCCGTTCGTCGAGGGAACGGCCGAGGAGCTCAAGGCGATGTGGTATCACAACGGCCTCGGGGCCTTCGAGCACACTCTCCACGGATCCGGACCCATCCACCGGGAATTTTCGGACGAAATCGAGCGTCTTATCGCTGCGTCGTCGGCAGAACGGGAGGACGCCCTCCCGGATCTCCTCGATCGAACTCGCGCCTTCAAGAAGAAGATCGATGAGGAACTCGAAAAGGGTCGGGACCACTTGCTCGAACTCAGTTCCTACGATCGTGACCAGGGGCAGGCCCTCGTTTCCCAGATCAGTGATCTCGATGAAGATTCCCGACTCGAGTACCTGATGCTCAAGTTGCTCGATCATTTCGGGGTGACGGTGGAGGATCTCGATGACCGTTCCTATGTTCTCCTCCCCGAACATCTCTTCTCGGCCGAAGCGTTTCCCGGTCTTCCCGAAGATGGCATGTCGGTTACCTTTTCTCGAGATGTCGCCCTTGCCCGAGAGGACATCACCTTCCTCTCGGAGGATCACCCCATGGTGGTCAGTGCGATCGAGAGCTTCCTCTCCAAGGATCACGGGAACGCCGCTTTCTTCCGCCTCGAAAAGGCGGGCGAGCAGTTGCTCATGGTCGAGAGTGTCTCCGTCCTCGAATGTGTCGCCCCCGATGCCCTGCATGCCGATCGCTTTCTTCCGGCGCGACCGATTCGACAGATCATTGACCAGAAGGGGAGAAATCGGACGGAGGATTTTCCCGTCGAACGAATCCGGAGTGATGGCCGCCCCGGCCCCTCGACTTTTCTTCGCGAAAAGTCGAAAGCACTCAAGGGAGCCGTTCCACCGCTCCTCGAGATCGCGAACCAGCAATCCGAAGACTTGGCGGACGAATATCGTGCCGAGGCGGTGCAGAAAATGACGGAGCAGTACGATCTCGAGATCGAGCGTCTTCGTCGGCTCCAGGAGATGGGGCATCCGGTTCGAGAGGCCGAGATCGAGATGGCCGAGAATGAGAAAGCGCAACTCAAGAAGTATCTCACGGACACTCCGCTGCGCATCGACTCGGTGCGCCTCATCCTCGCCATGACCTGACCCTGCGGGAGACGCTGGCTTGCGACTCGCTCTTTCGCGAGCCGCTTGAAAAGATCACGGTATTGAAGCAGGCTCCGCGAGAGACCCTGACCGACATTTTCGGTCTTTGACGATGGCTTCCCCACGACGAAATTCGACTTCCAAACGCCGATCCCGCGACGATCGTGGTGGGTCGAAGCGTCGTGGTCGAAAGGAGGCGCGTCGAGCCTGGTTTCAGCATCCTTTCATCCGCTTTCTCCTCGTCGTTTCCCTGGCGGCTTTCTGCATCGGGATGCTTGTCCTCGTCATGATCGTCTTTCATTACGATCGACAGGCGGCCCGGTTCGATATCAGTGCGGTGGGGCGCCTCCCGCAGGAAACGGAAGTTCTCGATGCGACCGGTGAAAGGATCGGGTATCTCCACGGAGAAGATGTCGGGATGCCGGTACGGCTGGATTCGGTGTCGGAGCATTTCCTCAATGCGCTCGTCGCTCGTGAGGACTCCCGGTTCTATCGTCACTACGGGATTGATCGGCGGGGCTTGATCCGCGCCTGGATTCGAAATGTGAAGGAAGGTCGGGCCGTTCAGGGGGCGAGCACGATCACGATGCAGCTCACGCGGATGACCTACGGTCTCACCGGCAAGACGATGCAGCGGAAACTTCTCGAGATGGCCTTGGCCCGTCGCATCGAGAAACACTACGACAAGCCGGAGATTCTTTCCCAGTATGTGAATCGCATTTTCCTGGGGACGGGAATGAACGGGATCGAGCAGGCGTCGCTCGGGTATTTCGGAAAATCCTCTTCCGAGCTGACCCTGCCGGAAGCTGCGATGATCGCCGGTGTGATTCGTGCTCCCAACGGATTCTCCCCCTTCCGTCACTACGAAGTCGCGCTCCGTGAGATGCGGAGCACGATCTGGCGGATGGAGGACGAGGGGATGATTTCCAAAGCCGAGGCGGAGGAGTTTTGCGAGGCTCGTCCGGTGGTTCAGGATCAATCCATCTGGATGGAAATGCTCCGAGAGCAGAGCAAGGTGTCCGAGCAGACGCATCTCCTCCAGATGATCGAGGACCGTGTCGACGAACTGCTGCCCTCGCTCGTCGGGGTGGGTGGTTTGACGATCCACACGACGATCGATCAGAGATTGCAGCGATCTGCTGATCTCTCGGTGAATCAACGCTTGGCGGAGATCGAAGCTCTGCCGGGATATCCTCATCCGACCCTGGCAGGTCACGAGAAGGGCGACCCTGCCTATCTCCAGGCGGCGGTTGCGGTGAGCGAGAATTTTACGGGGGCGCTTCGTGCCATCGTCGGGGGGCGAGAGTTTTCCCACAGTGCCTTCGATCGGGCAACCCAGTCCCGCCGCCCCGTGGGTTCGATTTTCAAGCCGCTTGTCTACGGAACCGCCTTCGAGCGAGGTCTCTTTCCCGGAGTCCTCATCTCGGATGCGCGGATCGAACCGGGAGAGATCCGGTGGGATGAGGAAGGTTGGGATCCAGAGAATTCCGATGGCACTTTTGGAGACCCTCTCCCTGCCTCCCTCGGTTTGATCCGTTCTCGTAATACGATGACGGCCCGTGTCGGCGAATGGGCGGGGATCGACAACGTGCTGAAAATGATGCAGCACGCTGGGTTGGGAGATCCGGGGCGGGAGTTTTCTCCGACGATTTACATCGGCACCCTCGGTGCCAGCGTGGAGAAAGTCGCCAGCGCCTATTCCGTCTTTGCGACGGGAGGAGTCCGACACGAGCCCTACTTCATTGAGACCGTGATCGACCGGGACGGCACGACCCTGTTCCAGCACGAAGGCGAGAGCTACCAGGTCCTCTCCTCTGGCGCCGCCTGGCTGACCTCGAACATTCTCAAGCAGGTTCTCGAGGAAGGCGGAACCGGAGCGAGTTTGAGGACACGAGGATTTTCGGCCCCTGCCGGAGGGAAAACGGGGACGACCAACGA
>JASFWU010000320.1:0-3584 GCA_050049035.1 Akkermansiaceae bacterium
GCGGTAGTGAACTCGGCTTCCGTGATCCAGCCCTCGCTCTTCATTCTCTCGAGGACCCAGTGCTGTCGTTTGCGGGCTCCGTCGAGATTCCTCCAGGGATTCAGGCGAGAGGGCTTGTTGGGGAGCCCGGCGAGGAGGGCTGCTTCGGCAAGGGATAGGTCTCGCAGGGGTTTCCCGAAGTAGCCTTCGGCGGCGGCTCGGGCTCCCGTGAACTGGTTTCCGTAGGGAAGACGATTTAGGTAGGCCGTCAGGATGGTTTCCTTGTCCGCCCACATCTCGAGTTTTCGGGCGGTGAGAGCTTCCCAGATCTTGGTGCGAAGGGTTCGCCGGCGAGGCTCCGAGTATATCTTGATCGTTTGCTGGGTCACGGTGGAGGCACCAGATACGAAACGTCGATGAAGCAGGGCATCCCGGCTCGCTCGAGCCACCCCGAGCAGATCGATTCCGTTGTGCTGATAGAATCGAGAGTCTTCCGCCGCGAGGGTGGCCTGGATCAGGAGGGGGGAGAATTCCTCGAAGCGGGCCGGTTCGGCGGCTCGCAGATCGTTGTCGAGGAATCGACGGATGGGAGTGCCTTCCTGATCGACAAAGAGCAGGCCCTGGGGGGCGCCGTCTGCTATGCTTTCAGGAAGGGAGAAGAAGAGAGGGGCGATATAGAAAACGGCGCCATATCCCACGAAGAGGATACCGAGAAAGATCAGGAGGCGCCTTTTCATCTCAGGGATTCACCAGGAACGAGGATTCTATTCTCGGAGCGCCACTTCGCCTGCCCCGAGAGCTTTGGCGGCAGCACGGATTCGTCCCGTTCCGCTGAGGCCGAATCGTTGCGGCTCATACATCGCCTCGATTTTCGCAGGGGGGGATGTGACCTCACCCGGAGCGACGACGCGAGCCAGATACTGGAGGCTGTAGTCACCCGCCCGATAGACCTGATCGGCAAAAAACAGGACCCGATCTTTCCGGATTTCACGGTAGTGCGTGTAGAGCGTTCGCCGTTTCTTCGTGGTATTGACCTTCTGGGTGGCCTGCGACTTGAAGGTGGGGTTCACTGCTTCGAAGATGGCGGGCAGGGCATCGTCGATCGCGAGGTAGTTCTCTCGGTCGTTGGGGATGTTGAGATCCAGCGTCACGAGGATGAGATCGCCGACTTCGAGGTCTTCGGCTGCCGAGATCGATCCATCCGAGTCGACTTTTTCGTAGGTGCGCTGGATTGCAAATCCGTTGTTCTCCGGTTCGATCGGCATCAGCTCGGGACGGGTTTCGACTCGGATCGTCGTGTAGACGGTGCCGCTCCCGCGAGGAGCAATCGAGAGAGCGTCGACGCCGATGTTCTCTTCAAACGAAAAGGATTGAGTCTGGCTATCGGGAGTCGCGGCGAGCTCGATCGCTTGGCTTTGCCCGTCGAAGGTCACTTCCACCTGGTTTGCCGCCATCGAGCCGGCAGTGGCCTCACTGTAGTTCGCGAGGGCGATCAGCGGCCAGGCATTCGAGTAGGTGCTGCCCCAGCCATTCCTCGGTTGGCGCAGGGACATGAGTTCGTCGAGAAGGGTGTCGACTCGATCGCTTCCCGGATCGTGACGGAGTTGGGCGAGGAGCCGGGTCGCGGCAAGATAAGGCCGTTTGTACCAGGTCACCTCGGCGACGGGGACGGCTTCGGCCGGAGCGAGAAGGGCTTCGATTCGATCCGGGGAAGAAGCACCGCCTTCGATCATCGCGAGAGCGAGGAGGGAACGAGCTTCGAGAGAGAGCTGCTGGCGCTTCTGATAGAGCACTTCGTGGTAGCTGTTTTCGCTGACGCCGGCAAGAGCGAGCGCATAGGTGGAGAGACAGCGTTGCGAGAGTTCGTAGGTGTTTCCGAGATCGGCAGTATTCCGCAGATTCTTGGCGAGGTATTTCCAGAGGGCGTCCGCCGAGTCTTCCGGCACATCGAGCCCCTGTTGCTGCGCCAGGGCAATGGCGACCCCGGCGTAGGCGCTTCCCCAGAGAACCGATTCGCTGGCTCCGGGCCAGTAGCCCAAACCGCCGTCGGAGGTCTGCATGGAAAAGAGGCGATCGATCGCCTTGCCGGTCACCGAGGCGACATGCTCAGGTGACTGATCCAGCGGTGGCATCACTTTTCGAAGTTGTTGCGTGCTGAGCCAGGGGATCAATGATGAGGTCGTCTGCTCGACGCATCCGTAGGGATACTTCAGGAGATAGTCGAGACCATCGGCGGCCTCGATGAGTCGTGAGTTGGAAAAAGAAACTTCGACCTTCCCGGTTCCGGTCCGAAGCCTCGGCTCCACTTTCTCGAGGACGCTCTCGAGGCTCTCTCCATTCTTCAGGGTGAAGCTATGAGACTCCCGAAGCAGGGGCAGGGGGTAGCCCACCTGGATAGTCGATTCGGTGGCATCGCGAAGTCGTTCCTCGGTGAGCGAGTTGACACGCCAGGTCCACTTGGCCTCTCCGACCGAAGTCATGGCGATGGGAAACGAGAGAGTTTCGGTGGCTTGGGGCTCAAGAAGGGCGCGGACGGTTCTTTCGGTTTCACGGGAGTCCGCAGAGAGACTCGTGGAAAGGTTTTCTCCAATCCGGGAAACGAAAACGGCATGATCATCGAGCGTGACCGTGACCTCGACCTCCTGCACCTGTTCGGTGTTGTTGTGGAGAACGGCCGAGACATCGACTTGATCAGTCAGGTTGGTGAAAACGGGGAGCGCAGGCTCGATGATGAGCGGCTTGTTGATGATCACGGGGGCTTCGCCATGTCCAAAGCGATTCCCTTCGGAGACAACTGCCATCAATCGGAAGGTCGTCAGATTGTCAGGGGCGGTAAATGTCGCGGTGACCTTGCCCTCCGCATCGGTTCTCAAGGTCGGTTCCCAGAATGCGAGTGCCTTGAAGTCCTTGCGGATGCGATCTGGATCCAGTCCCTGGCCGTGTCCACCGCCTCCGATGACGTATCCCTTGTTCCCGAAATCCTGCTCCAGGGGATTCTCGGGTAAAAGCTCACTGATGCTCTGGCCGGTGCGGACGGAGAGAGGAAACACTTCGTGAAACACTTCGTGAGGATCCGGAGTTTGATGGCCGGTCAGGCTGAGGACTCCCTCGTCGACGGCGAAGAACGTCACCGAGGCATTGGCGACGGCCTCTCCGCCGAGGGTCTGCACCAAGGTGGTCACTTCGACTTCTTCTCCCGGTTGGTAGTAGGCCTCGGGACCTGAGTCGATCGTCACCTCTAGATGGGAGGCGGGATCGTCGACCTCGATCTGGGTATAGCCGAGGCGATAGTCCGCGGAGGTGTGAATGTGAGGGCTTTCTGCAGATCCTCGAACGAGGAAGGCCGACGCAAAAATATTCGGGGCGTCGCCTTGCTGGATCGGAATTTCGACGACGGTTTCATATTCCGTGATCTCGATAGGTCGGCTCGCACGGACTCCGCCTCTCTCCGTGGTGAGGATGCCTTTGCCGAATACCGGGGATCGGACGAGGACTTTCGCGACATCACCAACCTTGTAGCTGGACTTGTCGGGGATCATGTCGATGCGGATAACGTCGTACCAGGACCAGCTGGGTTCTTCGGCCCCGATGACAGTGAATCGGGT
>JASFWU010000319.1:0-3584 GCA_050049035.1 Akkermansiaceae bacterium
CTGTCCACCACAATCATAACTTAGCCCCTGGACCGAAATCCGGGGTCCACCATAGTCCATTGGGGTCGGGATCTGGGTGTGGCTGGAGCACGGGTTTTTGGTGGGGATAATCTCGGGGTTTGTTTTTTTGGAGCGGGTCAGGGAATCGCGGCATTCATCCTCGATTTGGTGATGCAACTTTCTGACCGTTCCCCATCAAGGGAATGTTTGCCCTCCCATCAAGAAGAGGTTGAAGCGCTTGCCAGGGAGTTGAAAGCCGAGAATCCCGGACAGGCCGTTGCTGAAGGAGGTGGCGATGATTAGCAGGTTGAAACTGCATTCGCCGATTCTCCCGGGTTGGTGAGTAGGGGGTTCCGACAGAAGGAAATGGCGCTTGATGGAAAGGAGAGTGATTGGTTCTGGAAAAGTGGTTTCGTGATTCACGCTTGCCTCGTCAGGTCGTCCAGGTAAGACAGTAATGGAAAGGTTATGGAGGGTTATTCGTGGCTATTGATCATTTGGATTGCCATCTTCATTCCGCAGATCAGCAACCGAGCCAGACAACGCAGACAAATGCGTCCGCGAATCAGAGTTACGCCAGAAGAGTTTAGCGAGATCGTTGATCGTAACCGCGGGCTTGTCATCGTGGGGCCGAAGGTTCTTTTCAGCGGCCGGACCTACGTCACACGTTCAGAGGGTTACTATTTATTACACCGTTTCCAAGGCGCCGCTTGAGTTTTCCCGAGATACCGAAGTGACCGAAGCGGAGCAGATTCTTGTTTGATCGAACCAATTCCGGGACTGAAGGCGGACGCAGGGGGCTTCTTGCAACCGGGAAAGTAAAAACCCGCTCCTTGGAAAGAGCGGGTTTTCGATGGACTGCCTCACCGTCCGTGGCGCATGAGCCGCATTCCCGAAGCCCAATAGGTTGGGGGTATCCATCGGACCGCTGTCTTCCTGAAAAGGCCTGACATTGCTCCTCCGGGGCCACCCCCATGTTTTTTAATATCGGGTCGGCCAATCAACCACTTCTGGCGCATGAGGCAGACGCTTGAGACTACGGCCTGGCCCTAAAACGCGCAACGGAAAATCGTCTTGTTTGTCATTTCTCCAAAAGAGGGAAAATTCCAGCAGACAGATCTTCCCCCCAACTGCGTTTTATCAATACTTCCCACACGCATGACCGAGCTCCTACTCAAGCCTGCCCGCGAAACCGGCTGCCCTGATCTCCCTGCTTTACAAGAAGCCGTTGACGAGGCCAGCCAGCGCCAAGCCTCTTTACTCGACGATATTCTCGATAGTGGATTGGTCGATGAGGAACCTTACATGGAGCGGCTTTCGGACGATCTTCATCTCGAATGGTTGCCGGAGATCCCCAATTTTGACAGCCCGTTGCCTCTTCGCGCGGCCTGCGGTCCCCAGGTGGCCCTCAAACATCGGGTTTTGCCCGTACAGATCGAAGGGGAGGGCGACGCCGCCCGCCTGCACATGGCGACTTACGATCCGTTGAACCTCATGGCCCGCCAGGCCGCCGCCCAAGCCATCGACATGCCGATTGTCTGGCATATGGCGTCGCGCCGTCGGGTTCACGAAGCACTCAGACGCCTTTACGGGGTGGGTGCGGATACCTTTGAACAGCTTTTGGAGGGGCGCGATCTCGATCTCGACAATCTCGAGATGAAGGACGAGGCCAGCGTGATCGACGAAGTCGAGGACGAGGAGGCCAGCGTGGTGAAGTTCGTCAACCAGATCATCCGCGAAGCGCTCGATCAGAAAGCCACTGATATTCATGTCGAGCCTCTCGCAGACAACCTGCGGATTCGTTACCGGGTGGATGGAAGCCTGATCGATATCGCGGTGCCTGATCAAATCAAGACTCTGCAGTCCTCGGTGATTGCCCGTCTCAAGATCATGTCGAAGCTCGACATTGCCGAGCGTCGTCTGCCCCAGGATGGCCGGATTAACCTGCAGTTTGAAGGTCAATCGATCGATGTCCGGGTTGCCACCGTGCCGACGGTGGAGGGGGAGTCGGTGAGTTTGCGACTTTTGAACCAGGAGAAATTCAATGTGGAGCTCCTCGGCATGGAGGATTTCGTCCTCTCAAAGATTAAGAGCATCCTGAGTCTGCCCAACGGGATCATCCTCATCACCGGCCCCACCGGTTCGGGTAAGTCGACAAGTCTTTATTCTTTCCTCAGTGAACTCAACACCTCGGACACCCGCATCGTGACCATCGAAGATCCGGTGGAGAACAAGCTGGAAGGAGTGATGCAGATTGCGGTGAAGAGCGAGATCGGCCTGACTTTCGCGAGTGGATTGCGATCCATTCTGCGTGCCGATCCCAACATCGTGATGCTGGGTGAGATTCGAGATCTCGAGACTGCGGAGATTGCCATTCGGGCATCGTTGACGGGTCACTTGGTGTTCTCAACCCTTCACACTAACGACGCCCTGGGCGGGATCAGTCGTCTTGTCGATATGGGTGTGGAGCCTTTCCTGGTCGCGGCCTCGGTGCGTGCTTTCCTGGCTCAACGACTGGTGCGCCGCCTGTGCAACGACTGCAAGCGGCCCATTGAGATTCCATACGAGCAGCGGGTTCGGCTGGAGATTCCCGATTACATCACCGGACAGGCTTACGAGCCGGTCGGCTGTGACAAATGCCGTGGTACCGGCTTCAAAGGACGACTCGCAATCTACGAGGTCATCTTGATCGGTAACGAGATGGAGGAGTTGGTGGCCAAGAACTCCGGTTCTCCGGTCCTACGGGCCCAGGCCGTCAAGGATGGCTACGTCCCAATGCGGGAATACGGCTGGCACAAGGTGATGAAAGGGGTGACGACCGTCGAGGAAGTGGTCTCGGTCACGGCGACCGATCTGGCGGCAGGGCATTAAACAGATCAGGATCATGGCGAGTTTTACCTACAAAGCGCTGGGTGCGAATGGTTCGGTGGTCACCGGATCGCTGGATGCGGGTGATCGGGGCGAGGCGTTACGCCAGTTGGGCCGGAAAGGCCTTCAGCCCGTCAATATCACCCAGGCTGCCGACTCGGCGGCATCTCCGGCGAAGGCCAAGTCGGTGAAGAAAACAGCCGCTCCGGTTGGAAGCGCGGCAAGGGCTAAGGCGGAGGCCGAAGAGGAAATCCCGGAGGGTCCGATCAAGCTCAAGCGAGCCGAAATCGTGCTCTTCACCGAGGAACTCTCCGACATGTTGGCGGCGGGTCTGCAACTCGAACCGGCCTTGCGGGCGATGGAAAACCGTCAGGAGCTAGGCAATCTCAAAGCGGTGTCATCCAAACTCCGTCAACTGGTGCGGGATGGAAACAGCTTTTCCGCTTCCCTGCGCAAGGTCAGCCCGAACTTTGGAGATCTCTACTGCAACCTGGCAGCGGCCGGTGAGGCCAGTGGTGCGCTCGATACCATTCTGGAGCGTCAGGCTCACTACCTGAAGACCCTTCAGGAGCTTCAGGGCAAAGTCGTTTTGGCTTTGATCTATCCGTGCTTTCTCGTGATGGCCGGAATCGGGGTGGGAATCGTTTTCGTGACCCAGCTGATTCCCCAACTGACCGAGTTGATCGAAAACAGTGCCGGAGGGCAGGTTCCCCTGG
>JASFWU010000321.1:0-3577 GCA_050049035.1 Akkermansiaceae bacterium
AGGGAAGGTCGTTGTTGGAAGAGCCGAGGCCGTACTGCAGCCAGGCTCCCATCGAAGGTCGGCCCGCAATCTGTGATCCGGTTTGAAGGTAGGTGACCGCCGGGCCATGATTGATGGCTTCGGTGTACATGTTTTTGATGATGCAGAGGTCGTCTGCGACCTTTGCAGTGTGGGGGAGGATCTCCGAGAACCACTGGCCCGACTGCCCGTGTTGTGCGAACTTGAATGGCGAACCGGCAAGGGGGATGGAGGACTGGTTGCCCGACATCGTGGAGAGCCGTTGCCCGCCGCGAACCTCATCGGGAAGTTGTTCGCCGTGCTTCTGGTTGAGGAGAGGCTTCGGGTCATAAAGGTCAAGTTGGGAAGGCCCGCCCGACTGGCAGAGGAAGATGACCCGCTTGGCTTTGGCCGGGATTTGCGGAGAGGTTCCAAGAGAGGACTGCTCGGCCTGCACCAGATCGGCAAGGGCAAGTGAACCGAATCCGAGGGCCGAGCGCTGGAGGATTTCTCGGCGATTGAGGAATGGGCTGGTCATAACGGACTATTGTTTAGTGTTCACTTCGTAAAGGTTGAGAATGGCCTGCCCGACCACCGTCAGGGCAGCGAGTTCGGGGGTGGGAGACTTGGGCTTGGTGTGCCCTTCATTCAGAAAGGACTTCATCTCCCCGGGATGGGCTTTGAAATGTGCGAGTTGTTCGCGATGAATTTCCATCAGCGTTTTCAATTCAGCGTCGTCCGCTGGTCTGGAAGTGAAGCGTAAAAACATCTCCTTGATCGTCGCTTCGGTGTTGTCCCCATGGTTTGCCGAAGAGGTAACGGCAAGCTGGCGCGCGGCTTCGACAAACTGGGTTCCATTGAGAAGAACCAGGGCTTGTAGCGGAGTTGAGGTGCTCTCGCGCTTCGCCGAACATACATCACGTTTCACCGCATCGAAGGCCATCATGGCAGGTGACGGCCCGGTGCGTTTCCAGTAGGTGTAAAGCGATCGTCGATACAAACCCTCGCCCATGGTGGGTCGCGAGGGCTTGAACGATTCGGCCAGATCATAAGGATGCACTGACGGTCCCCCGATTTTCCGCACCAGGAGGCCGGACGAGGCGAGAGCCTGGTCGCGGATGAGCTCGGCCGGAAGGCGATGTCTCGGGCCACGCGCAAGGAGCTTGTTTTCGGGGTCTTGCTCGGCCTCCAGCGAGTCGGCATATGAATCCTGCTGGTAGACCCGGGACATCACGATCTCCTTGATCAGAGCCTTGGTATTCCATCCCGAAGCGATGAAACGGGCCGAGAGCTCGTCGAGGAGTTCACGGTGTTCAGGTCGCTCGCCCTGAATCCCGAAGTCCTCGGACGTTCCCACCAGGCCACGTCCGAAAAGGGCCTGCCAAAAGCGGTTGACGGTGACGCGGGCGGTCAGGGGGTTTTCGGGATGGGTCAGCCAGCGGGCCAGGTCGAGACGGTTGCGCGGCTTGAATCCAAGGTCCGGCAGGAAGGCGGGGAAGGCCGGGTCTACCGGCTTGCCCCGTGATTCATAGGAGCCACGCTTGAGGATGTAGGCTTGTTTGGGTTGTGCCATTTCCTTCATGACCATGATCTCGGGAATCGATTCCTGCAGACGATTGTAGGCGGCGCGCTTTGCCTGCAGGGTCTTGATCTTTTCCAAGTACGACGGATCTCGGAGTTTCGAGCCAGGAGAGGTGTCGTTTTTTGAGGGGTTGTTAAGGAAGGCAATTTCGTCTGGTTCCAGTCGGGCGTCGAAGACCTTGAATTCATCGATCAAGCCGTTCTTAAATCCCCGATCCCGCATGCGTTCGCCCAGCCGGATGTGGGGATTTCCCCCGCCTTTGATCTGTCGGGTGAGATGGTCCCGGACGACCTCGGTTTTTGCCGGTTGACCGTTGATGAAGATCCCGAGACCGGCTGCCGTGGATGATCCATCGTTGGTGACGGTCACGTGAACCCATTCGCCTGCCTTGACCGGTTCGGCTGACCGGATCGAAATGGCATTGCCCGGCCAGAAGTGAATCAAGGACCATTGGAGGTGATTGTTGATCAGGAGCAATTCGTAGCCCCGGGAGGCGGCATCATGCCACGCCTTTGATCGTGAAAAGACCACCGCCCGGTCCTTGACGTCGGGTGTTTGGAGCCAAAGGGAAACGGTGAACTGATGTTCGCGATGAAAGTCGCCGATTTTTGTGCCGATGGCGTCATCTCCGGTAAGCTTCACGGCTTGCCCGATCTTTCCGGGGGCAGGCTTGTTGGGCCCGTTGGCGTTCTGCTTTTCGAAGTCGAGGTGCAGGACCGGTTTTCGAAAGGGGATCGCCCCGGGCGATCCTTGCGGGAGACTTTTGGCCTCCTCCACTTCTTTGAGGGCAGCTGTCATTTCCTTTTCCCGTTGCTCCAGTTGTTTTTCCTGATCCGCTGAGGGCAGGGAAATGGCCGGAGTCGGGGTGGCGTCGGCATTGAAGAAGGAATAGAGTCCCGATTCGTCGATGTCGTCGAAAAAGGCGAACAAGGAATAGTAGTCTTTCGCGGTGGTGGGGTCGTATTTGTGATCATGGCAACGCGAGCACTCCATGGTTAGTCCGAGAAATGTCGTACCAAAAGTGTGGACACGGTCGGCGACATATTCGACACGGAACTCCTCGGGCACCGATCCACCCTCCACCTTCTGCTGGTGAAGTCGCGAGTAGGCGGTTGCGATCCGGGTTTCCCGGGAGGCATCGGGGAGAAGGTCGCCTGCCACTTGTTCATGAATGAAACGGTCGAAGGGCTTGTTGGCATTGAAGGAGTTGATGACGTAATCGCGATAAGGCCAGACCCGGCGGTTTTTGTCCTGCTGGAACCCGTAACTGTCGGCATAGCGTGCGACGTCAAGCCAAGGGGTGGCGAGATGCTCTCCGAAGGACGGGGAAGCGAGAAGCTCATCGACCAGTGGTCCGGGATTGTCAGGGTCGAACGATTTGATCTGTTCAAGAGTCGGGGGAAGGCCCGTCAGATCGAAGGTGAGGCGGCGAAGCAGGTGGTGTTTTTTGGTCCGCGGTTTGAGCGAACGTTTTTCTTTGGCAAGGTGATCCGAGACAATGGTGTCGATCGATTTGCCTGACGGTTTGGGCAGCGAGGTGAAGGACCAATGGGCGGTATACTCCGCGCCCTCTTCGATCCACTGTTTGAGGAGCGCCTTTTCACGATTGGTGAGTTTGCGGTTTGAATCCGGTGGAGGCATGAGGTCATCCGGATCAGTGGAATGGATGCGATCGATGAGCTCCGATTTTTCCGGTTTTCCAGGAACAATTGCCCCGGTATCGAGAGCATCGTCTCGAAGATCGAGCCGAAGATCTCCTTCCCGATGAGAAGGGTCGGTTCCATGACAATAATAGCAATTTTCCGAGAGGATGGGCTGGATGTCCCGGTCAAAGGAAATCGGTCGCCCGTGGGAAAGGACCGGGAGTGCCGAGAGGAGGAGCAGTGCGTAGCGTAGCAGGTGATTCATCAATGCCATGAGGAACGGTGGGAGGTTACTAGCGATTCGCGCTCCCGTTGTCAAAAATCGCCGGTTTTCAAGGTCGCCTGAAACTGCATA
>JASFWU010000322.1:0-3571 GCA_050049035.1 Akkermansiaceae bacterium
ATGCCGTGAAGGACGAGTTCGATCATTCTTTCCGGCTTGCCGCCAACCCATTCGCTGCCTGCGAGCGGTGGGAACTGTCCTCCGGCAATGCCCTTTCCGTCAGGTGCGTGACAAGCACCGCAGTATGGTTCGTAGGGAGCCTTCCCGGGATGTGGGGCGGCCCAGAGTGACCCGGCGGTCAGGCAGATGGAAAAGACGGTCGCGATTGCTTTCATAGAGGTAAAGGTGAGCAATCAAATACGGTCTGGCGAGGGATCTCTGACAAAAAACGTGGGGATTTTTGTCTGGTGCGGGATCCCTTGAGCGTGAACTTCTTGGATTGGGTCTGCGCTCGTGATAGTCTCGCTCCATGGACAGTTTGATCGCGCATTTGGAGGAGGGGATGGATTTGTCGGACCGGGAAGTGGTCACTGCCGCGGAGTTTTTGTTGTCTGAAGAAGGGGAGGTGGAAAAGAAAGCCCGCTTGCTCAAGGCCCTCGCCGAAAAAGGGGAAACGGCAGGCGAGATCGCGGAATTTGTCTCGGTCTTCCTCGAAAAAGCAGAAAAGCCTGCCTTTCTCGGACAGTCCTTTGATGGGCCTACCATCGATGTCTGCGGAACAGGCGGTGACAAGCTCGACCTCTTTAACGTTTCCACCACGAGTATGTTTCTCGTTGCGGCTGCAGGCGGGGTGGTGGTGAAGCATGGAAACCGCGGGATTACTTCCAAAAGCGGAGGCGCTGATGTTCTCGAGGCGCTTGGGGTGACGATCGATTTGCCTTCGGAACGAGTGGGGACTTGTTTGGAGAAAGCGGGCGTCGGTTTTCTATTTGCGCCCAAGTATCATCCCGCCTTCAAGGCCGTGGTTCCGGTCCGCAAACTCCTGGCTGAGCAAGGGCAGCGAACGATCTTCAACTTGATCGGGCCTTTGCTGAATCCCGCCAATCCGGAGTGCCAGTTGGTCGGGGTGTTTGACGGCGAGCTTTGTCCGGTTTTTGCAGAAATCCTGCAGCGCCTGGGACGTGACAGCGCCTGGGTCGTCAACGGACGGACCGGCGACGGTCGGGTGGTCGATGAGATGAGTTTGATGGGGCCAACCCGCATTTGCAAATCAGGACGCTATCAAGGGCAGGTCGATGAGGAGGTGAAGCCTTCCGACTTTGGTTTGTCCGAGGCTTCGGTCGATGATTTGCGTGGGGGCGATGCGGAGGAAAATGCGAGGATTCTCACCAATATCCTCAGTGGCGAGGAGACAGGCCCAAAGCGGGACATGGTCCTGTTGAATGCCGCGGCCGCGATGACCTGCGCGGGTTTGGCCGATCATCTCGAGCATGGCATCGAAAAGGCCCGCGATGTGATTGCCGACGGGAGCGCTCTCGAAAGACTCCGCATCCTGCAGGATTGTGCGAAGTAAGATGATCACTCAACACCTTTGTTACAAAGCGCGGCTATTCTCGGTGATTCTTTCGCTTCCGGGATTTCCGGGCCTGGCGCTTTGGCTCCTCCCGGATCCAGTTCACTTTCCGGGGTTTGCTTTCGCGTTGTTAGGTTCGCTTGTGCTTGTGGGATTACTCAGTCGTTACTTGCTCGTGATTGCACCCTACAAGTGCTACTCCTGCGGAGATAAGACCATGCGAACATTTGACGAGGAGTCACCCCGTGAAACGCACATCAAATATCGATGCGATTCGTGTGGTTACGAGACCTCTACTGGTGTCGCCTGGCACGAAAGCTGAAGCTCCTGCGAAAAAGGCAGGTATCTCGAGCCCTGGGCAGGCTGATGGTGCTCTAGTTCTTCGCGACCCCACCTCCGGAGTTGGCCAGAGCCTTGTCGGCTTCAGGGAGGAATGGAGCAAAGCGCCCTTTGTCGATGGCCTTCATGTATGCCTCCTGCGGCGCGATGACACCGGCCTGGAGCTTCTCAAAAATCGAATCGTCCATGAACTGCATTCCCTGGGCCTTTCCTCCGATGATGACATCGGCGAGCTTCTGGGTCTTCCCTTCACGAATGATCGCGGAGACTGCCGGAGTGGCGAAGAGGATCTCATTGACCGCGACCCGTCCGGGCTTGTCGATGCGCTTGCAAAGAAGCTGGGCCACCACCCCGCGAAGCGAGGCCGCGAGCATGGTGCGAACCTGCGACTGCTGGTCGGATGGGAACACGTCGACAATCCGGTCGACCGTCTTGCGGGCGTTATTGGTGTGAAGCGTTCCGAAAACGAGGAGACCGGTTTCGGCAGCGGTGAGCGCGAGCGAGATCGTCTCGAGGTCACGCATCTCACCCACCAGCACGATGTCGGCATCCTCACGCAGACAGGCGCGCAAGCCGTCGGAGAATCCGGGTGTTTGAATGGGAACCTCACGTTGGGTGATGATGGAGGTTTTGCTGCTGTGAACAAACTCGATGGGTTCCTCGATGGTGATGATGTGGCGGTTGAAATTGACGTTGATGTAGTCAATGAGAGCCGCCAGCGAGGTTGACTTTCCGGAGCCGGTGGGACCGGTCACCAGGACGAGCCCGGAGCGGAGATGACCAAATTCCTTGATCACCGGGGGAAGGTTGAGGTCCTCAATGGATGCAATCTCGGTCGGGATGAGTCGGAAGACTGCGGCGAGGCCGTTCTGTTGCTTGAGGTAGTTGCAACGAAAACGGGAATCTTCATCCATCTCGTAGGCGAAATCGAGATCGCCGGATTCGAGATACTGGGCGAAGGCCGTCGGGTCGCAGATTTCCGCGAGGAGGTTTTGAAACTCCTCACCGGAAAGCACCGGTTGATCGGGAATTGCGGAGACGCTGCCGTGGACACGGAGCTTGGGAGGGGAGCCTTCGGAAAGGTGGAGATCGGAGCCGCCGGAAGCGACGAGGTATTGAAAGTAGCTATCGATAGTGGCCATGCCGGGAAGTGGTTTGCGTGTGTTGGAAAGGTTAGGATTGGAAGAAGAGCTTCATCTGTTGTTTGTCCTCACAACGATAGAGGGTTTCTTCCTGGGTGATCAGCCCCTGGGAGTAGAGATTCCGCAGCGATTCATCCATCGTGATCATTCCCACATTCTTACCGGTCTGCATGATGCCGGGAAGCATGAAGGTTTTCCCGTCACGAATGGTGGCGGCTACCGCGGCATTGTTGACCAGGAGTTCGAGGGCGAGGGCCCGTCCGTTGCCGTCGGCCCGGGGAACAAGCTGTTGCGAAATGATCCCGCGAAGCGACTCGGAAACCATGATGCGGATCTGGTCGCGCTGTTCGACAGGGAACACATCGAGAACCCGGTCGAGGGTCCGGGGAGCATTTCCGGTGTGAAGGGTGGCGAGAACGAGGTGACCGGTCTCCGCGGCGGTGAGCGCGAGCTGGATGGTCTCGAGGTTTCGCATTTCCCCGACCATGATGACATCGGGATCTTCCCGCAAGGCACCGCGAAGGGCGCGGGGGAAGGATTCGGTGTGCGATCCCACCTCGCGTTGGTTCACGTGACATCCGAGGGAGTCGAAAACATATTCGATGGGGTCCTCGAGAGTGAGAATGTGGTCGTCGCGGTCCTTGTTGATGAAATCGACGAGTGAGGCGAGGGTGGTCGACTTACCCGAACCGACCGA
>JASFWU010000051.1:0-11696 GCA_050049035.1 Akkermansiaceae bacterium
GTTCGACCATTTCCTGACGCGTTGTGGGATCTAATTGATCGAACAGCTCGAGCATGTCCTGACCGCCTTCCCCGAGCAAGCGGTCGACAAGCTGTTGACCTTCCTCGTCGGACAAACGCAAAGCGAGCGCAAAGTAATCGTCATTCTCAAGGATCTGACTGCTTTCCCGCCAGTCGAGAGCCAATACCATGTTTGCCAATTCATCGAGTTTGGCTTTCCTTCGCGCCCTCTCTTCCGGATTCATCGTGGCAGGATCTTTCCCGGACCAATCGGCAAAATCCGAAACCACCAGGGAATCGGCCACCTGCTCCGGAGTCACCCGATTGCGACCGCTCCAAGTCGTGGTTGCGAAAACAAGTCCCCAGATCACGACTAGCGCGATCATGCCCTGGGTCATCGTTTTCTTTGTCATTCCGGCGCAATCTAGCCTTCGATTCCTGCGGTGCAAATCCTGATCACAGCGATCACCCGGACCGATCGTTTTAGCTGTCTCGGCGGCTAGGTTTATCTCCGCACACCTAACTTTCTCGCGCCAACTCTACAACGTCTAAGCCGTCGAGACCAGCGGCTTGTTCGATCCAATCCTTCATCTCCCACCAACAATGTAAAACTCAGTATTCCCGACCCTTAGATATGGATGACCAGAGTAGTCAGAAAACCCTTTCGGACCGTTGATAGAGTCATTGTCAGTCTCGTGCCATTCGTACCTTAGACCATACCCGGCTATTGCAATCGCACATGCCTGCCACCCACCCAATTCTGCGGACACACGATCAATTCCCAAATATTTGTTACCAAATCTAAAATTAAGCCCGGGACAAACGGCACCAAACAAAATGAGAGAGACAACTCCCAAGCCAATCAACAACACTCGCTTACTGGAGGGTCTCTTCATTTCTCGTTCGATCACTCACTTGTTCCTCCCCGGAAGGCTGCTTTCATTTGGGACAAGCTGGTCACTTTCAAAAGAAGGACCCCCAGTCCGTAGACCGACATCCCGAAACCGACGAGAATTCCGGTGGCAATAGCCTTGGGCCAGAAGGAACCTTCGAGCCACCCCGTCATCATTGACTTGGCGACCATCAGACAAGCGGCCATCGCGATACTGGCGAGAACCATCCCGCCAAGACGACGCCAATTGTCGCGATCAAGACTGACAAATCCTTTCAACCCGATCCAAAGAAGGAGCACATTGACCCAAGCCGAGACCGAAGTCGCAACTGCGATCCCGACATGCCCAAAAAATGGAAACAGAAGCAATGAGACCACGATATTAACGAGCACCGTCACTCCCGCCATCCACATCGGCGACTTGGTGTTTTCCCGCGCAAAGTAGCCCGGCTGCAGAACTTTGATCAGGACATAGCCGGGGAGTCCGACGGCAAAAGCACCAAGAGCCTTGCCGGTCTGGATCGAATCCGAGGGAGTGAAGTCACCTCGCTCGAACAGAAGCGAAATCACTTCCCGGGGAATGACCATCAGGGCGATGGCAGCGGGAACGGTGATGATCATGGCCATCTCCAGACCCTTGACCATGGTCTTCCGGGCCCTCTCTTCCTGATCCTTTTCCAGCAGCCTTGTGATTTCGGGAAGGAGAACCATCCCGAAGGCGATGCCAATCATGCCGAGCGGGAGTTGGTAAATCCGGTCAGCATAATAGATGAACGAGATCGCTCCTTGCTGGAAGGATGCGATCACTCCGCCGACGAGGAGATTGACTTGTTGGATGCCTGCCGCAAGGACCCCGGGGCCCATCAGGAGCAGGAGTCTCTTGATGCTTGGATCGAGGACCGGCTTGCGGAGGCCCACCGGTAGGCCAGCCCGAAGACAGACCCACCACAAAACCCCGAGTTGAAGGAAGCCTGCGATGGCGACACACCAGGCCAGGGCCTCACCCCGGCCATCGACAAACTGAACCCAGCCGAGCAGGCCACAGAGAAAGACGATGTTGAGGAGGACCGGCGAGAAGGCGGGCGCGGCAAACTTCTTCAGGGTGGTGAGCACGCCGCTCAAATGAGCCACCAGCGCCATGCACATGAGATAGACGAAGGTGATGCGGGAGAGCCGCACCGTCAGGTCGTAGGCTCCAGGGTCGTTGTTGTAGATTTCAATCTCCCCTTTTCCCGCGACCTTTCCTTCAAAAACCGAGAAGTCGTGATCGATTGGGAGAGGCACCCGCAAAAGACCATCGTCAGAAAACTGCCACTCGCCGTTGAGATAAATCTTTTCCCGGGCCGCCCGAAATTTTGCCGCCTTTTCCTCTTCGGTGTCCTCGTCATTGAGAACAACCTCTCCTTTTCGTTTGAGCCCTTCATCGATGATCGACTCCAGCGGAACCCTTTCCCCGGCGGCCTGCACTTCACCACCGAAAATCTCCCCGATTACGGAAGAGAATGGTGGCTTGCCCTTCCGCGTGACAAAAAGGTCGGAAGCCACTGCTTCGCTCGCTCCGGCGTCGAGATAAACGGCCTTTGCCCCGCGCAAAGCGACCCGGAAGGAATCGCCTTCCTCGCTCAGGGACTCTTCATACTTGGGCAGGAACCCCGGAACGACCACCAGCATGAGGGCCGCCATCAAGGGGATCGCCACGAGAGTGAGGATTCCGAGAGTGCCGAAAAGAATGGTGAAGGCATTGTTCGCAAACCCCATCGCGGAGTTCCGGCCGTCGCGCGTCACCCGCTTGCCGAACATGGGAACGAAAGCCGAGTTGAACGCGCCTTCCCCGAAAATCCGGCGAAACATGTTCGGGAACCGAAATGCCGCGAAGAAAGCATCGGCGACCACACCTGTTCCGAGAAAACGGGCAATGAGCATGTCGCGCACCACCCCAAGCACCCGGCTCATCAGGGTGAACCCGGAGATTGTCATCAATGACCGCAACATGCGGGTGCAGGATGAGACGTTCGCCCGCCAAGCTCAAGCGGTTCCTCGATCGCCAGATCAAAAAGTAGGGCCTCTAAAAAGGCCACAGCCGGAAGCCACGCCCTTTGGCCTTCCGTTTGTATTTTCCGTCCCCAACGCTGAGAACTTCGACTCTGGCCCGCGTCAATCCTTTGTCCTTGAAACCAAGCTTGGCCGCCGCGCGAGGGGTGACATCAATGATACGACCAGGGATGAAGGGCCCGCGGTCATTGAGACGCATCCTCAGCGTGCGCCCGTTTTCGAGGTTGGTGACCTTCACCCGGCAGGGCAAAGGAAGTGTTTTGTGAGCCCCGGAGATTGCAAAGGGCCTTACCTTTTCGCCCAGCGAAGTGTTCCCGCGGATGAGACCGAAGAACTTGCTCTCGTTATACCATGAAGCGATTCCTTCGGCCCGGTAGCTGAGAGCTGCGTCTACCGACAAGGGCCGGTAATACTTCCCGCGGATGGTGTATCCGCGGGTCTGATAGCCTTTGTAGCTGGATCCGCACGATGAGAGCGCCGCAGCGAATCCCAGCGTAAGAATCAAACTCCAAAAGCGTCTAAACACGCTCGCGAGCCTGCACTTCCGGCAGGGTGCGGGCAACCTTTTCCTTGAGGGCCTTACCCACCTGGAATTTCACCACCGCCCGGTCGGGAATCGGGATCGTCTTGGTCGGATCCTTCGGGTTCCGTCCCGGCCGTCCCTTCGCAATGCGGGTCTCAAAAGTCCCAAAGTCGCGAATCACCACATTGTTGGCCTTGGCAAGCTCGCGGGAAACGATGTCGACGATCAAGTGAAATGCCTTGGATGAAAGAGTCTGGGTGATGCCGAGACTGTTGCTGACTTCCTGGATAATTTCTTTTTTGGTAAAGTTAGCCATTCGCTTTTTATGTTTTTACGGGCCAACTTAACGGCGTTTCCAACTCTGTCAAAGAATGGCTGAGAGGGAATTTTCGATCCAAAAAATGCCCCAAAAAAAGGACCCCATCCAACACTTCACGACCTTCCGAAAGGCCCTCCTTCGGTGGTTTGAAAAGAACGCCAAGGCCCACCCGTGGCGACAAACCACCGATCCTTGGGCCATTCTCGTTTCCGAAATCATGCTTCAACAAACAACGGTGGCCTCCGTGCTGGCGAACCGCCGGTTTGAAAAATTCCTCGCGGAGTTCCCTGACATCGATTCGATCGCCCAAGCGCCTGAAGAGAAAATTCTCCGCGCGTGGGAAGGACTGGGGTATTACAACCGGGTCCGCAATCTCCAGAAGGCCGCCCGGGCCGTTCTCAACGATCACGGAGGGGTCTTCCCAAGCGAGGCCGAGGCGCTCGAGTCGCTTCCGGGCATTGGGCGCTACACCGCGGGTGCGGTGAGCAGTTTTGCCTTCAACCAGCCAGCCCCCATTGTCGATGGCAATATCGCCCGGGTCATCTCCCGCCTGCTTGATTCACACGTGGCGATTGACTCCACCGAAGGCCAACGCATCAGTTGGGAGACCGCGGGCAGGCTCCTTGATACTCATTCCCCCCGCCTTTTCAACTCGGCCCTCATGGAGCTTGGCCAGACTGTTTGCACGCCTCGTTCGCCCACTTGTCTGACCTGTCCCGTCAATCAGTTTTGCCAGACGACGGCGCCAGAGAGTCTTCCGGCCAAGAAGCCGCGCAAGAAGTTCGTCCAGGTCGAGGAACATGCCTTCCTCTGGATCGAAGGTGACCGGATCCTTCTCTCAACCGGTCACGACACCCGGCGTCGCGGTTTTTGGAAGCTTCCTCTCCGTTCCCCCGATGAGTGCGCCCATCTGGAGGCGGAAAGCACTCATCGTTACGTCATCACCCATCACAAAGTGACTCTTCACCTCTATCGGGCCGAACCTCCCAACCAACTGCCCGAAGAGCACTATCATCGAATCGATAAATTGGCCGACCTTCCGATCGCCACTCCCATTCGCAAGATTCTCAATCAGGCCCTGGATTGACCTCAGGATCCCGGCATCTGGTAGATCAGACGGAGCGAATCGAGACGAAGGCGCGCAGCAGGCAGAATGGATTCCAGAGTCACCCGCTGCTCCGCCAACCTTGCGACTTCACTTTCATCGAGGTCTGGATTCATGGCAGCCAAATCGGCCAGGCGGGCCTCCTCCCGCTCAAAGTGTTCCTTCATCTCACGGGTCGCCTTCTCGACGATCTTTGCCTTCCGCTCGCGGACCATGGATTCAAGCTTTCGAATCATCCCCGGTATGACCTCGCTGGTGACTTTGGGTTGTTCCAGAAGCTTACGATGATTTCCACGTCGTAGGACTGCTTTCATCAGGGCCTTTTCGGCAGTGAGGTCCTTTCCCTGATGATCCACCGCCACGCGCACCGGCAACGGAGGCAGAAAGAGATCGGCCTGCAAGGAAGCCGGGGCCACGCACTCGAGAACAAAGTAGGCTTCGAGAACAATGGCCTTCGGACCCGGAGTTTCCCAAACCCCAAAGGTGCTGTTCCCGGCCTCGCCTGATAACAGGAGATCAATGGCATTCAATACCATCGGGTGGTCGGCGGTCATCAGGCCAATTTCCTCGCGATGAAGAGCCTTTTGGCGGTCAAAGGTCACCGTAATGCCGTCCTCCGGGAGATCAGGAAAAGCATCGGTCACGACATTTCCGGGATGAAGGAAATAGGTTCGCTCTCCGAGCTCCTCGACCGACAAGCCAAAGTGATCGAAAAGTCGCAAAACCCAGTCCTCGAATTCGCGATCGCCGTCCCACCCGTCGATCAGCTCGAGGGTTTCCTCAATGTCCCCTTTTCCCTGAGAGGTCAAAGCGAGCAGGCGATCCACTCCACGCTCCATCAAGGTCTCCGTTTCAGCCCGCAGCTTCTTTGATTCGGCAATGAAGTCATCAAGGGTGTCCGCTTGAATCTGTTGCAAACGCTTCACCAAAATCTGTGCACCCGGGAGATTCTTTTCAAAAGCATTGAGTCCCTCCTGATACCATCTCGCGTATCGTTCTCCTTCGTCGCCGCGAACAAAGGGCACATGGATGTGGATGGTTTCGGTTTGCCCGATGCGGTCGAGGCGGCCGATTCGTTGTTCAAGCAACTCGGGATTCCCGGGCAGATCGAAAAGGACAAGGTGATGGGCAAACTGGAAGTTTCGTCCTTCGCTGCCAATCTCGGAACAAATCAAAAGGCGGGCTCCGTCCTCCTCACTGAAATAGGCGGCATTGCGATCCCGCTGAAGCAGAGTGAGCTCTTCGTGAAACTGCGCGATCTTGAGATCCACGCGATCCAGCACGGCTTCGGTTAACTCTTCCACTAGCTCGAGGGTTTTCCCGATGAGGAGGATCTTCTCATCGGGATTCTTGGCCAGAAACCCCACCAGCCAATCGACCTTTGCTGAAAAAGGTTCATCGCCCTCCAAGGCAACCAGATGAGCCTGACGTTCAGGAAACCCGCTCAACTGCTTGCGGGTGTTCCGGAACATCACCCGCCCTGTTCCAAACGAATCGAGAAGGTGCGCCACCACCTCTTCGGCCGCTCCAGGTTCACCGAGCCGGGCGATTCCATCGCGCAATCGAGGGGAGCGGTTTTCGAAAATCCCTGCTTCGGGGACGCCTCCGTCTTGAATGACCTCAATGGCATCGGCGACTTGCTCGTAATACTCGGACTCGCCCAGGAATTCTTCGAGGTCATTATAACGATGGGGATCCAGAAGCTTCAGCCTGGCAAAGTGTCCTTCCACGCCCAACTGCTGGGGAGTCGCCGTCAAGAGGAGCAAGGACGGAGTGTTGGCGGCGAGAGCCTCCACCAGTTCGTATTCTTCGCTGGCTTCCTCCGGGGTCCACTCGAGATGGTGTGCTTCGTCCACCACCAGGAGATCCCACTCTCCCTCGACGACCTCCGGGATGCGTTCGGGGTAATCGATGAGAAACTCCTGGGAGCAGATGACGAGCTGCTCCTCGAGAAAGGGATTGCCCTCGGCGACGGCCTGACAGCGGGCTTCGTCATAGACCGCGAAGCGAAAGTTAAAGCGGCGGTAGAGTTCGACAAACCACTGATGCACCAACGGCTCGGGCAAAAGGATCAAGACCCGATCGGCCCGCCCGGTGAGATGGAGGCGATGGAGGATGAGGCAGGCCTCGATCGTCTTCCCGAGACCCACTTCGTCCGCCAGGAGAACGCGGGGTTCGATCCGCGAGCTCACCTCGCGGACAATTGCCAGCTGGTGAGGTAGAAGATCCATCCGTCCGCCCAGAAAACCCCGGACGGGAGACGAACGAATCTTTGAAGATCGAAAAAGCGACTCAACCCGCAGATGAAAGGTCCTTAAGTCATCGGCCTGCCCTCCCAGAAGGCGGTCGTCGGGATTGGAGAAGCTGATGGAGTCGTCGAGTTCGTCTTCCCCATGCCAGGATTCGTCACACAAGTAGGAAAGGAGTCCGTCCTTTTCCTCGATCTCCTCGACCAAGATTTGTTCTCCTCCCCGAAGCAAAACTTCATCGCCGACTTTAAACCGGACCCGGATCAACGGGGCGCTGTCGAGCGCAAAGACCTTGGTTTCATCGGCCGCCGCAAAATGAAGGGTGACTCGTCCGCCACCTGCTTCGATGAGCATTCCCAGGCCCAGCTCCGGCTGACTGGTGCTGACCCATCGCTGTCCCGGAACCAAGTTTTCTTGCATCGGGCGCGATATAGCCGCGAACCTCCGGATGCGAAACCGCGAAACGATAGAAAATCTCTTGGCCTTTTCCCTCCATCGCACAAGGCTCCCAAGTCCAGCACATGAAGGAACTCAAAGATGGCATCCGGTCTTCCGTTCACCTCGACTTCCGAGGACATGTCCACAAGACATTTCGCGGGACTGATGCTGACAAGCGCTTCGCGAATGAAGTGACCGTTCTCAAGGCACTCGAAGACCGGGGAGCCCCGAATGTTCCCCGCTTGCTGGGCCACGACCCTCTCACCCTGACGATCATCACCACCAGCTGCGGAGCTCCCGCTCCTTTGGTCACCCGTGAGAAAGCAAGGGCCCTCTTCCAGGAACTGGAGGACCTTTACGGTGTCCGTCACGACGATCCGGAGCCACGCAATGTCACCTACTCCCCTCAGTTGGGACGGTTCTGCCTCATCGATTTCGAGCTTTCCCAACTTCTCCCCGCGCCGTCCGGCATCCGGGTCCCGCGCACCAATATTCTCCGGGTCGGTTGGTCCGCCGACAGCACAAAGGGCAAGGATCATACCGCCAACGACGACTCCTGGCTCGCGCTTACGGTCAATCCCCTCTCCACCGACCCCCTCCCGAAGTCCGGCGAGATCTTCCTCGACCCCTCCCATCTTGTCCTCGCGGTGTCCGACGGCATGGGAGGAAGCAATGCCGGCGAATTCGCCTCCAGTCTCCTCATGTCCAGGATTCGAAAGGACGCCGCAGGGCTCTATGACCATTTCCGGAAGGGAGAACACGCCGAAGAAGCGCTTTCGCAATTAGTGATCCAGTGCCACAACGACTTGAACACTCTTGCGGCGCAAAACGGCAATGCCACCGACATGGGAGCCACCCTGACTCTTGCCTGGGTGAGTCACGAACGACTCTACTGGGCTCACGTGGGCGATTCGCGCCTTTACTATGTTGCCAATCTCAGGGCCCACCAGATCACCCGAGACGACTGCCAGGTCTGGGATCTCTGGCAACGGGGCATTCTCACCGAATACGCCTACCGTCAGCATCCCAGACGCTGTGTCCTTTTTGACGCCTTGGGCGGTGGACATCACAAACCTCTTCCAAAGACCGGATCAATGAAACTCCAATCGTCACAGCGCCTCATGCTCTGCAGCGACGGGATCATGGACGGGCTCTGGGAGGACCAAATCCGCGAAGTGATCTCTTCAGACGAGTCGATTGACCGGATCACCGGGGAGTTGATCGACAAATCCAATAAAGTCGACCCAACCGACGACACCACGGTCATCATGGCTGAGATTGCCAGGATCTAGCCCCGGGATCCAAATCGTGACTTGGCACGCGATCTGCTTTTTGGAAAAAGGGTTGCCGCAAGGCCCGTCATTATCGATCCTCGCGACCTACCACGCTGGAAATCAATCCACGTAAACAAATCAGACAAATGGCAAAATACCGACTCGATTACATCTGGTTGGACGGCTACACGCCCGTTCCAAATCTTCGTACCAAATGCTGCATCAAGGAATTCGACGAATTCCCGACTCTGGAGCAGCTTCCCGAGTGGGGCTTCGACGGCTCCTCGACCCAGCAGGCTGACGGAGGTGACTCCGATTGCGTCCTCAAGCCGGTCGCGGTTTTCCCCGACGGAACCCGCGAAAACGGAGTTCTCGTGATGTGTGAGGTCATGCTTCCCGACGGCACCCCTCATCCTTCCAATGCCCGCGCGACCATCCTTGACGATCCCGATGCCTGGTTCGGTTTCGAGCAAGAGTACTTCCTCGAGAAGGACGGTGCCATCCTTGGCTTTCCGAAAGGCGGCTATCCCGAACCCCAGGGCGGATACTACTGCGGTGTCGGCTACAAGAACGTGGGCGACATTGGCCGCGCCATCGTCGACGAACACCTTGACCTCTGCCTTTACGCCGGTATCAACCACGAAGGCATCAACGCCGAAGTGGCCATGGGCCAATGGGAATTCCAGGTCTTTGGAAAAGGCTCCAAGCGTGCCGCGGACCAAATCTGGGTCGCTCGTTTCCTCCTCCTTCGTCTCTGCGAAGAGTATGGCGTCGATGTGAACTGGCACTGCAAGCCTCTCAAGGGAGACTGGAACGGTTCCGGTATGCACTGCAACTTCTCCACCAAAAAAATGCGTGAAGAGGGCGGCAAGGAATACTTCGATGCTCTCATGGCTGCTTTCGAGAAGAATTGCATGGAGCACATCGCCGTCTACGGACCCGACAACGACCAGCGCCTCACCGGCCTCCACGAGACCCAGTCCATCGACAAGTTCTCCTGGGGGATCGCCGACCGTGGCGCTTCTATCCGAGTGCCACACTCATTTGCCAAGAACGACTGGAAAGGCTACCTTGAGGATCGCCGCCCCAACTCACAGGGGGACCCTTACGCCATCGCCAGCCGCGTCCTCGCAACCATCGCCGAGGCCGAGTAAGCGATCGCGAGACTCAATTCTGCAAAGCGACCATCGGACTTCCGATGGTCGTTTTTTTATTTCCCCAGCCCGTTCCTGTTTCCGGAAAAGGCATCCTTCCATTTGTCCCGGAGAAGGCTGATTTGGCGGTCACCGGGGTGGTCTTCGATTTCCTTGGCCCACCAAGCCATCACTGTTTGCTCCACGGTTTTCCTCCGCCACGGTTGGAGACGGTCCAAAAGGCCACCAATCTCGTCGGGACGATGAGGAGCATGTTTGACCAATGAAGACAGAGTGAGATGGAGATTCTCTCGCTTCGCTGTCTCCAAAGCACATTCGGCCCGGAGGAGGTAAAGCATTGCAACCTTGGACCAACCATGGTCTACCGGCCATTTGTGGTTGGAGAATAAGGAAAGGCGAAGAAGTCGGAGCGCGCGTTCCGGCTCTCCCTGTGACCAAAAGTAGTGCGCTGCCGGACGATAGAGATCTTCACCCACCCCGGCCCCCATCTGGGACAAGCCCCAAACCACTCGACTTGCCATCGGGGAGGGCAAATCGAATTCGTTGGTCAAGAACAGGGCCAATCCGAGATTGGAAACGGTGAACTCCCGTTGCCTGCGACTCTTCTCCTGATTCCATTCAAAAATCAGCGTCACCTTCTCCGCGGCCAGTTTTGGATCTAAAACCAACCTCGCGAAACCGTCCTTCAGCAACTGACCGGCGTCTCTTGTGTTTCCAGCTTGAAGCTGCTTGTGGACTTCGCACCAAAGATCCAGAATTCGCACTTCCTTTTGCCAGGGGTTCCAGAGCCCGCCGGGCTGCGGCGACCTTAAGTGTTCAAAATCTGCGATTTCCAACGAGCTCCCTGCGGTCAGTTTTGCCACTTGTCCGCGTCGAAGAGTTTCCAAATCAGAGTCTCCGAAAGTCTTTTCATTCGCGGATTCCCTGTCACCAGCGAGCGCGCGACTCCAGGCAATCCGCCGAGCGGGATCAATGATCGCAGGGGGCAAATCACTTGAGGCGAGAACCTCCCAGGCTCCAGTCGCGACCAAAAAATCCCGGTAGATCACACTGCCCTCCATCGCCCCAACATTCGGCCTCATCGCCGAAAATTCCTCAGCGGCAAACATCAGGCGCATCATCTTGCGGGCATCATACATTGGCACCTTCTCATGATTCATAGTGGTTTCGTGAATCACTCGACTCGATTGATCCGAAAGATACGACCAAGCTGCAAAAGCCGGGTAGGATCGATCCTCACCATTCCGGTTGAATAAAAAAGCGGCCTTCAAAAGGAAAAAGGCCTGGTCCCTTTTTCCGATTAAAGCAAGCTTGAAAGCTCGAGTCCGCAAACGCCCCAGACTACCGCTCACAATTGTCAGCCGGTGGCTGGCCCCAGCATCCCGGTCCGCGAGAGAATGCCTCCTCGCAATCCCCAGATTTACCGCGTTGAGAGTGGTTGAGGGAGTCAATGGCTCATCCCCAAGGGATTTCTCAATCGCTTTCGAGATAACCTCATTGTTCAACTCCGCCGCTTTGCTCAGTTCTTCGACGGTCAAGGCACCATTTCCCCTCAGCGTGAAGGCAATCAAAGCGCCCTTCTGGTAGTCCGGCATCTTGCTTTGCAAGAGCAAATCGTAGGCGGAAATCAGGTCCCTCTCTTTCCAGCGAAGATAGAACCTTAGCTGATCGAGCTTGGCGTCTCCCTCGGC
>JASFWU010000323.1:0-3568 GCA_050049035.1 Akkermansiaceae bacterium
TTCCTTGTCGAGGTCTTGGTCGTCGCACCAGACGAAAAACCGATCAAAGAATGCCAGGGTCTCCTCCGTGTTTTCGAAGTGACCGAGTGGTTCCGGTTCAAGCCCGAGGTGGAGGTCCTTTCCGGTTTCCCGGGCGAGGTTTTCGATGGTGAGGGCGCAGGAGTAGAGATTGGCGAAGATCAGGTTTTCGTCGGCTTCGAATTCCTTGAAGGAACCGGGAAGAGTGGAGACGGATCCACCGGATTCGGGAGGGCAGAGGCGGGCGATGATGGTGAAGAGTTGCTCGGTGTAGACGAGGCGTGCCAGTTGGGTCCAGTCCGGTTGGTAAACCTTCTCCTTCACGCGGGTGCCGTGGAAGGCCCCGTAGGGGAAGCCGTTGATGGTGAAAACGTAGCAGTTCTCCTCTTCGAGCCAGGCTTCGAACCGGTCAAGATGATCGTCTTCCAGCAGCTCAAGGGCGGCCTGCGCTGAGAGGCGGAGGCCGATGGCAAAGCGTTCATTGGGGGCCACTCGATCCCTCACGGCCAAAACATCAGATTTCAGGACGTCGAAGGTGTCTTCCCACGATTCGGCCGGGTGGATGTTGGTGCAGTAGGCGAGGTGATGCTGTCGAAAGGTCACGAGGAAGTTCATAACCTTCCGCCGGGGAGGGGCAATGACAATGTCTCAAAGGCCGCGATCGATGGCGACGATCCGGTAGAAACCAGCGCCAGCCGAAAGTGGATAGCTGCGTGAAATGTTGGTTTGGGTGCCATTTCGGGTTTCCACGGTGGTCCAGGAGTCGTTCGAAAGGTCTTCGCTGAATTCCACGCGGTAACGAAAGCGGATGTCGCCAAACCAACTGAGAGTCACCTCGGTTTCATCGGTTGCGATTGAAACCAAGGGTGCCTCGGGCGCTATCACGACATCTTCTTCGTCGATGATTTTCACCGAGGAGGGATCAATGGTGAATGAGAGTTGATTGGCAGGGGAGCCCGTTAGAATCCGGCCTGATGCCGAAGTGATGGCAAGAGGATTGAGCGCCAGCGAAGAGATCCCGCTGCTGATGAACTGGTCACTCGCACTCGTAAACTCGAGCCGGATTTCGGACGGCCCCCCGGAGGCCTGAAAGGGGAAGGAGACAAAGTTGGTCTCGTCGCTCGAGCCGAGGGTGGCGGTGACTCGTTCCGGAGGCAGTAGGCTGGCTTCGGTCACGAACAAGGTATAGGGTGTCATCCCATTGTCTCCTTCAACCGTGGCTTCCCAAATCAGCGAGCCGATGGTGATGGTGACCCGGAGATCAAGATCGTTTGGGAAATAACTGTCAGCGACGAGGGCGCTTCCGAAATTGACCGCTCGTGTGATTTCGGGAATGGCCTGGTCGTTGTAGGTCATCCGGAAGCTCACAGGGTCCCCGGTCACGATTCCTGATTCATTCAAGGAGCCGGTGACGGTCCCGACATTACCGGTGCCGGTCCAAAGAACGGTCTCTGAAAAACCAAAGGGAGAGGCGAAAAAAGCGATCAGAGTGAGAAGTTTGGACACTGGGAGAGGAACTTCTTGGGGTTGTCGAAGATCACCTTCTCAATGGTTTCCGCAGAGTGACTCCGCTTTTTCATTTCAAGGGCGCATTTGATGACCGCGAGTGGGTCGGAAATGCCCCAGTCGCAGGCGGAGTTCATCCAGATGTTTTCCATGCCGAAGGTCTCCAGGATATCGATGGCCCGGGCGGGAGAGCACTTGGATTCCGGGTAAAGCGTCATGCCAGCCCAGTATCCCTGGTCGAGGACGAGAGGGGCGGTGTGTTCCTCCACGTGGTCAATGATCACGCGGCTGCGGTCGACGTTGGCATTGTTGAGGGCATCAAGAATAAGGCGGGTGCCTTTGAGTTTATCCTCAAGGTGCGGAGTGTGAATGAGGATGGCCTGATCGTATTTCTTGGCCAGGTCGACGTGCTCCTCAAAAATCGCGAGCTCGTTTTTGGTGTTCTTGTTGAGTCCGATTTCACCGATACCCAGGACTGTGGGTTTGTCGATGAAGTCGGGAATGAGCGACATCACCTCGCGCGCAAAAACGGGGTCTTCAGCCTCCTTGGGATTGATGCAGAGCCAGCAAAAGTGCTTGATGCCAAACTTGGCGGCGCGGGCTGGCTCATACTCGGTCAGTTGACGGTAATAATCGAAGAATCCCTGGGCGGAAGCGCGATCGTATCCCGCCCAGAAGGCAGGCTCGCAAAGAGCTTCGCAACCAACCTGGGCGATGGCTTCGTAGTCAGCCGTGGTCCGGCTCACCATGTGGGCGTGGGGCTCGATGTATTTCATGCTTCCACCTCCTTGTGAGCACCGAAAGCATATTGAATGGTCGCGCTTTCAGCGGGTTCGGTGGAATGATCGGAGAAGGCGAGATGGACGGCCTGGGCCCGGGTCGTTCCCTCAGGCGGATTTTGCATGGCCTCAAGGGCCTTCATGAAGGCGGGGTGGCGAAAATCAGCCTCACCTTCGTGCCGGTCCACGCGATCAAGAAACGAAGCGATTTCAAGCAACTTGAAACGGGAGTCCATGAAGTAGAGGTCCTGGATGTCTTTCTTTGAGGGCATGGTCGGCGATTGTGTTAAGAGAATATAGAGCGGGAATTCTATTTGGGAACCCCGGTCACGTGGGCGTAGAAATCTGGATTGAGTTCGGCGAGAGGTTCGCGAAGTTGGTCGATTTCTTCGGCTGGACCGTGAATCTCGAGACGGAAGAGCTCGGAAACAGTGAGAGCTTCCTCGATGCAGGACCCCACGTTTTCGAGGTGCTTCAGGACTCCGGCGGCCCCGGCGTAGGCTTCGCGGCAGAAGACAACGTCATCGCAGACCGAGAAATCATAGTAGAAGCAGGTGTCCTCGGTGCTGGTGCGAGCCACGAATTCCTTCATCGTTTCTTTGAAAGCATCGAGTTTGCCCGGCTGGACCTTGAAATACGGGTGAATGCTGACGGCTTGTGAGAGTTCGCTCATGCAAGGAGTGTGCACGCTCGAGGCCGAAGAGCCAATTTTCAATTTCCACCTGTTTTCGCGGTGGAGGAAGGAAGAACGACGGGAATACGGGTGTGGGCGGTCGATGGATCGGCGAGCGGAATCGCTCTTTCGGGGAGTGTGCCCTCTTTCGCGATAGTGGTCAGGGTCAGGGAGCGGTTTGGGCAGACTTTAAGACGGAGATTGTGAGCGAGTCGGCCCATCGACCATCGGGCGTTGATTTCGCTGACGGCGTGCCATTCCAGCCCTTCCGGCGTGCGATGAAGAAAGGAGTCGATGCAAACCGGGCCAAGGTGGTTGTGTTTTCTGAGAAGGTCTTCAAGAGCGTGGAGCATCTCTTTTTTAGCCGCCGGGAGAACGGTATTCGCGACCAATCGGGCTTGTGCGGGCTCAAAGTCACTCGCCGGTTTGGGAGAGGAGGTGGAGGAGATCCACTGACCGCTTTTGCTCACTTCCTGATGGCTCAGGCCAAGGAAACGCAGCCCGCCCCGGTCATCGGGATTCGATTGGTAGAGTAGAGAGAACTCCCGCTCAACTCGAAGACGTGGTTCGATCAGGAACGGCGATGAGATAG
>JASFWU010000324.1:0-3562 GCA_050049035.1 Akkermansiaceae bacterium
CTAGGCAGCGGCTAATGTTTTGTGGATACTTTCTGAAACCAATATTGTGGGGAAATTTGGCAGGTATTCTCCGACCAAAATCTTTGTGGGTTGCCTTTGTTTCATCAAATCAGAACTCCCCGAAGATTTCTCTCGCTCTAGGTCGAAGCAAGAAGCCAATTTGCAGCCTTGGTAACACGCAAAGCGTCGGCTTCTTCAAGCCCGCTGAGAAGTGGCAGTGTCGGACCTGTCTCGGCGATCCCGGCCAGAGAAACCGCTTCATGAAGGACGCGGATTGGATTGATCTCGTTGCGGAGGTCTTCGAGGGGTCTGAAGATGCCCCGGATCATTTCAGCGGTTTCAAGATCCCCTGAGTTGATCGCTTGCAACATCTTCTGGGAAAGATCGGGGCGGAGACACACGCAGCCGGAGGTGAACCCGTTGATCTTAAACTTCGTGAGATGCGTAATCGCCGGCTGTTCGCCAATCCCGCTGACAATGAGCCGGGGGTCGACCAGGTCCACAAGCCGTGACAGGTAGTCATCCTGTGCCGGGTCTTCACGAACGATGGCATACTTGATCCAGGAAACGAGTCCCTCATCGACGAGCTGAGCCACCGTTTCAGGTTCCAGGTATCCCTCGAACTTGATGTAAAGAACGGCTGGTTTGCCATAAGCTTCCACAAATTTCCGGAAGCCTGTGGCCACTCCGGCATCGGTGGTGAGGCCTTGCATCGGAAGAACCATCACGGTCGGAAAATCAAAGTCACCAAGAACGGCCGCCTGATCCATCATGGTTCCGTAAGCCGGACCGACCGATGGCACAACAAGGGTGTCTTCCGCACTCTCCGAGACCAGCATTCCGAGAGCGGCGGCATATTCACTGAGCGCGATGTGATAAAAATTGGCGTTGCCACCATAAAGGAGCGTCGACACGCCACCGGCTTCGATGTGACGAATGATCTTCGCGTTTTCGGCGGAGTTGATCTTGAGGTCGCCATCGCGTGCCAAAGGTGGGACTGCGACGACCGACGAGTTGAGTTGTTCAGGTGTGACAGGAGTCGTTTGCATGATGAGAAAGCTTAGTGGATTCCAGGATCAGGAGTGCAGGATCCGTCGTTGTGGAGGAACTTGAAGTCACATCCCTCGTGGGCCTGCGTGACTTGTTCTTCGAAGAGTTTTCCATAGCCACGTGAGTAGCGTTTTTCGGGTGGAGTCCAGGCAGCGCGACGGCTGGCCAGCTCCTCCTCGTCGACATGGAGAGTGAGGGTGCGGTTGGCGACATCGAGTTCGACGAGGTCACCATCTTGCACGAATGCGAGTGGTCCTCCCACCGAGGCTTCAGGTGAGACATGTAGGACACAGGTGCCATAGGAAGTGCCCGACATGCGGGCGTCGGAGATGCGAAGGATGTCGCGCACCCCTTGTTCGAGGAGATACTTGGGAAGAGGCAACATCCCTGATTCGGGAATCCCCGGAGCGCCAATCGGTCCCGCGTTTTGCATGACGAGGACGTGGTTCTCAGTGATGCCAAGAGCGGGATCGTGAATGCGTTTCTGTAAGTCGGAGTAGTCCTTGAAGACGACAGCCGGTCCTTTGTGTTGCAGCAGCGCCGGGCTGGCGGCCACTGTTTTGATGACCGCGCTATCGGGTGCAAGGTTGCCCTTGAGAATGACCGTTCCTCCCTGCTCCGCGAGTGGTTTGTCCAGCGGGAGAATGACGTCATTGTTGAAGACTTCCGTGCCATCAAGACATTCGCCGAGGGTTTTGCCGAAAACGGTCGGGGCGTCGAGATGGAGAAGATGCCGGATGCGGTTGAGAAGCGCGGGCAGACCACCGGCGTCGAAGAAATCCGCCATGACGTATTTACCTGACGGCTTCAAGTTGGCGAGCACGGGAGTCTTGCGCGAGATCTCATCGAAGAGCTCGAGGGGAAGATCCACCCCGGCCCGTTTCGCCAGAGCTGTGATGTGAATGATGGCATTGGTCGAGCCACCAATCGCCATGTCGGCGGTGATGGCATTTTCAAACGACTTGCGTGTGAGGTAGCCTGAGGGTTTGAGATCCTCCCACACCATGTCGACAATGCGAAGACCGCAGGCCGCCGCCATTCGCGAGTGGGCGGCGTGAACTGCCGGGATGGAAGACGCGCCCGGCAAGGTGAGGCCGAGGGTTTCGGTCACGGAAGTCATGGTCGAAGCCGTTCCCATCGTCATGCAATGACCCGGTCCGGGAGTGATATGATCTTCAAAGTCCTCCCAATCCTCGCACGAGAGATTCCCCGCTCCCCGCTCTGCCCAGTAGCGCCATACGTCGGTGCCGGAGGCCAGTTGTTCTCCCCGCCACGAGGCCCGCATCATCGCACCCCCGGTCATAAAAATGACAGGCAGGTCGACCATCGCGGCGCCCATCAGAAGAGCCGGGACTGTTTTGTCGCATCCACCCATCAGGACCGCGCCATCGATGGGATGGCAGCGCAAGGTTTCCTCCACCTCCATCGCGAGCATGTTGCGGTAGAACATCGAGGTCGGCTTCATGAAGGTTTCGCTCAGCCCCATCACGGGCATCTCGACGGGATACCCGCCGGCCTGCCAGATCCCACGCTTGATCTCCTCGGCCCGCTGACGGAAGTGCGAGTGACATGGAAGGAGGTCGTTCCAGGTGTTGAGAATCGCGATGACCGGTTTACCCTGGTATTCCTCGTTGTTGATCCCGAGCTGTTTGTGACGCGAGCGATGCCCGAACGAACGGAGATCATCGGGTCCAAAAAAACGGTGGGAGCGGAGTTGTTCGGGTGTGAGGCGGCTCATCGTTCCAAGTGAGACTGGCGGAAGAAGGCTAGGAGGGAAAGGGAGGAATTTTTGAATCGCCCGGGCTCTTCTGATCGGCAAGGCTCCCGGGATGGGCGCAATCGAAATCTGCTTGTGCGGACTAGTGGTGGTCGTGGTGTCGATTCTCGTCTTTCGACTTCACGCCTTTCTGGGACTGATCCTCGCGGCCTTCGTGGTGGCCGTTCTCACACCCGGAGTGGAAGCCGGAGCGATGAACCGCGTGGCAGCCGGTTTTGGTGAAGGATGCCGCAAGGTGGGAATCCTCATTGCGCTGGCAGCCATCATCGGGCAGTGCCTTCTCGCGAGTGGTGCGGCCGAACGGATTGTGCGCGGACTCCTTTCGCTTTTCGGGATCAAGCGCGCCCCGATGGCCTTCCTCGGGAGTGGCTTCGTGTTGGGAATTCCCGTGTTCTTCGACACTGTTTTTTATCTCATGCTTCCCTTGGTCCGGGCTTTTGCGAAAACCAATCCAAAGGTTTTCCTGCTGGCTCTGTTGGCGGTGGTTGCCGGAGCGAGCATGGCTCATTCGCTCGTGCCCCCGACTCCGGGCCCCTTGCTGGTGGCGGCACGACTGGAGGTCGGACTGGGAGTGCTCATTCCCGCCGGATTGTTGCTTGGACTTGTGACCATCTCCGTCGGATACGGATATGCCCGTTGGGCCAACAACCGCTTTGGCATCACCTATCGCGAGCTGGAAACTCCCGAAGTGGAGTCAAAGGAGGCCAGGGACTTGCCGGGCCTCGGCTGGTCTCT
>JASFWU010000325.1:0-3559 GCA_050049035.1 Akkermansiaceae bacterium
TTCCCGAATACCGTTCACCGTCGGGCCTCCGGAGCGGGTATCGTTTACAACGAAGGTTCTCACGAAAACTGAGGCTGATGAGATCCATGTTCTCAAAATAGAGGTTCATCGCCGGAATCTCGCGAAGCTTGTTCCACTCTGAAATGTCTTTGGCGTAGGGTCCCCGTCCCGTTCCCTGCGCCTGCAAGTAAAGGAGTGTTGTTCCATAGCCACTCTGATCGACCCTCGTCATTTCGTAAGTGATACGCAGATCCCCCTCGAACTCACTTTTGGTCCACAGCACGGCATGGTGGGCATGATACTCTTCCGGATCCATTGCCTTGGTCACGGTCCCCGCCGAAAAGAACAGCCCCCCGTCACGATGCTCCAAGGTGACTTCCTTGCCATCGACGAACCAATTGTCCCGCCAGTTGGAGGTCATCGGGTCTTCGAAAAGGAGGGGCGCTTTCCGGGCGCCCTCTTGGCAGTCGCACGAAAGAAGAGAGAAGAAACACGATCCCAAAAGGCCCAATCGAATCAAAGGTATCATCAGGAGCCTTTCTTAGCCGGTCCGCGCTGCTTTTCCGCGCATTTTTTCCCATGCCCGGGTTCGATTCACTCACCGGATCAAATGATCTTTTGAAATTTGATTCCGGGCCATCTTGTGGAAAAACAGGCCATTGACTCCATACAACAGAAACGCCTCATGAAACTAAAACGATTCCTTCCGCTCGCTCTCGCATTTTGCTCACTCGCTTCCGCACAGGAAAAACCCGCCGAAGCCAAGGCCGACTTTGGCTTTGTCGATCTATTCAATGGCAAAGACCTGACCAACTGGGTCGACGTCAATACCTCGCCCGAGACCTGGTCGGTCAAAGACGGACTCCTCGTCTGTTCCGGAAAGCCCATCGGCGTGATGCGCTCAAAGAAGCAGTACGAAAACTTCATTCTCGTCATCGAGTGGCGCCACATGGAGGCCGGAGGAAATTCCGGCGTCTTTCTCTGGAGCGATGCCAAACCCGGCCGCAACCGCCTGCCCAAAGGAATGGAAGTCCAAATGCTCGAACTCGAATGGCCCAACATTCATAAACGTCGCGACGGCTCGCCCAACCATCCAGGATATGTCAGTGGCGAGCTCTTTGGAGCCGGAGGCATGAAGGCGGTTCCCGAGAATCCGCGGGGCTCCCGTTCGATGTCCTACGAAATGCGATGCAAGGGCAAGGGCGAGTGGAATCGCTACGTCGTGGTTGCGATCGACGGCACGGTGAAGCTCTCGATCAACGGAAAATTCGTGAACGGCATCCGTGAGGCGGATGTCCGCAAAGGATACCTCTGCCTTGAATCCGAAGGAGCCGAGATTCATTTCCGCAAAGTCCAGATCATGGAGTTACCCGCGGGGCGTGCGGAAGATCTCGGCATGACCACCGAACCGGTGAAATAGAACATCTGGCAGTTGCGGAAACCCTCCTGCTCCCTGCTGAAGATCTTTCGAACAAATACCGCACCGGAGCCCGCTCCTGTTTTTAGCCACTTCTAACAATGAGATTCAATGTCCTCCTCGCCATTGCCTGCCTCGCCATCGGAGCCTCTGCCGGGTGGTTCCTGAAGCCGGACCCATCATCGAATGTCAACGATCAGCTGGCCTCCGGGAACACCACGAAAGATCAAGGTTCCAAAGGCGTGAACAGCTTGGACAGCTCGGACCGACAGGTCAGCAAGCGTGGCAAGGTCGAGTCCACGAGTTCCCGCGGTGCCACCATCATGAAATTCGGCGACTCCTCGGAAGACATGGGCAAAATCCAGGAGCAGATGGCATCCATGTTCAAGAAGCGCCAGTTGAACCGCCTGAACGATCGCATCACCGAGCTGGTGGCCAAACTCAAACTCAGCCCGGAGCAAGAGAAAGCCCTTCGGGAAGCTGCCGAGAAAGGCCTCGGAGACTACGATGGAATCTTCAATGGCGAGGCAGATTTGACGGAGATCGGCAAGCTCATGAACAACGACGGGCTCGAGGAATCGCTTGCCGATTTGCTGACGCCGGAGCAATCGGAGCAATACGAGGCCTTGAAGGAACGCGAACTGGCAAACCGGATCGAAGCCCGCGCCCTGAATGACCTCGCCAGATTGAGCAATCTTGATCTCAGCCAGGACCAAAAGGACGCCGCTTACGAAATTCTCTACCAGCAAGCCCGGACCAGGATCGAATCAGAAGGACCGGCCAATGGCATGGTCTCCATGGTCACCAATGGATTCGGGATTGAGGTGGACACCTCCAGCCTTGGGTTTGCCTCGGCAGTTGTTGTGGGCGGGGAAGAAGGGTCCACCGAAAACAGCGAACCCGTCGATCCACAAACCGCGATGCAACGAGCCCGGGAACAAATGGAGCAGCGAGTCAATGAGCAGGTCGAGGCCCTCCGCCCGGTTCTCAACGAAACCCAGCTCGAACAATACCGCCGGGATCTTCAGCGCAGAAACGGCGGATTTTTCCTTGGTGAGGAGGTCATCGAAAGGATTGAGGTCGAAGCCGAGTAACTCCGGTCACCGGGACATCTCAATCACCCGATCAGCAAGGGCCACCGCCTCGGATCGCAAGTGAGTGACGTGCAAACAAGCGATCTTCTCATTGCGGATCATGGTTTTCACCAACTCCAACACCTCATGATGGGTTTCTTCGTCGAGACCACTGAGAGCTTCGTCCAGACAAAGCAAACGGGGCTTGGCGGCCAAGGCACGTCCCAGCGCCACCCGCCGGGCCTCTCCACCCGATAGTTCTCCAGGGAGGCGATCCAGCAAGTTTAGGAGACCCAGCCCTTCCGCAAGTTGCTGAACTCGCTCGGCAATCTCACCACCGCCCCAGGTCTGGGCCCGAAGGGCAAACTCCAAATGCCCACGCACCGACATGGCGGGGAACAACAAGACATCCTGTGGAACCCAACCGATCCCTCGCTCCCCCGGCGAGAGACGATCAGCATCCGTTCCGCTCAGCTTGATCTGCCCCGAAAGCTTCCCCTCTCTCACTCCGCAAATCACCTCCACAATGGTGGTCTTTCCACAACCACTCGGGCCCATGAGTGCGACGCATTCGCCCGGGGCAATTTCCAGCGAAAAATCCGAGACCTCAAAATCACCGGCCCGAACGGTGAGGTCTTTCACCTCCAAAATCATCCCCTTCCTCCTTTCCCCACCAAGAGTCTCGCGAAGAAGATCGTGCCGACAGCGAGAAGGATCATTCCAAGAGACAAGACCGCCGCACCGGACACATTACCCACGGTGAGCTCAAGATACACCGAAGTCGAGAGGACCTCGGTCCGACCTCTCGTCGCTCCCGCGAAGATCAAGATCGGACCAAACTCGCCCAGGGCCCGCGCCCACGCCATCGTTCCCGCCGCAAGAATGGCCCGACCCGACATGGGAAGAATGACCCGCCGAAAAGCCATTCCCCGATGACATCCCAGGCTCATTGCCACCGCTTCAAAGCGCGGGCTGATTTCATCAAAATGCGTTCGCATCATTCGAATCGCAAAGGCCGCAGCCACCGGAAACTGAGCCAGGACCACCGCGATGGGACGAAAGGTCACCG
>JASFWU010000326.1:0-3540 GCA_050049035.1 Akkermansiaceae bacterium
GATTTTACCTACAATGACAACCTGCCCTGGCCGATGGAATCCGGCTTTCCGGGATACAGCCTGGTTTTGATTTCCGACGGCACTGACGTGCCTGATCACGGTGATGCCGCGAATTGGCGGAGCAGTGCATTCTTAGGAGGAAGTCCGTCCGGGAGTGACAGCGTTCCCATGCTTGGAAATGGACTGGATGACGATGATCAGGATGGTCTCCGGAAACTCCTCGAGCATGCCCTGGGCACGAGTGATTCGGATGGTGGCGAAGGAAGTTCCGCCATCGAGATCGGTCTGGAACTCTTCACCGTAAACAGTGTCGAGGACTCTTACGTCACCATCACTTTCCAAAGGAATGTCGCGGCGGATGATGTCGATGTTCGGGTGGAGACCGCGACCGACTTGGCGACCTGGAACTCGGGAGAATCCGCTGCTGTTCTGGTCTCACGGGTCAACGACGGGAACGGATTGTCGATGGTGAAGTATCGATCGGCCTTGCCTTTTTCCGGCAACGCAGTGCCCGCCTGGTTCTTCCGTCTCGTCGCGCAGGCGAGATAGGCAGTGATAAGATTTTTCAAATAGTGCCTGTTGTCAGGCTGAAGCCCTTCTCACAGAAAGCTGTGTTCACTCTGGTCGTTGATATCTGGATCTGACTATCATATTCGCGTGAAGCTGGCCGATTTGTTCAAACGATTCACCCTTCTGCCCGATCCTGAGGATGGACTCCCGGATCGCAATTTTCAGGAGATTTTTTCGGATGCGAAGAGCGATGATTTGAGAACGCTCTCGCTTGGTGATGTTCCCGAGGACTGGGATGAAGAGGACGTTTCCAATACAGCCGTTCATGCCTATCGCTTGTTGGCGATGCGCGGAGACCCCGGGGATGTAGAGCACTTCATGAAGGTGCTCTTGGTTTGGGAGGATTCTTTTGTTGCGGAGGTGTTTACCGAAGAGACCGATTGGATCATGGAGCAAATGGGGGAGTCTGCGATCCCGGAACTTCTCTCGGTGATCCGCAATCCCATGTATCCGGAATTGGACCGGCTTGAGATGATCGAGGGTCTGAAATACTTCCTTGCCGAAGACACTGCCGTAAGGGAAATCCTCGCTGCCTGCCAGGGACAACTTCTGGAGCTGAAGCCAGAGCGGCTGGTGAATGGCTATCTGGTGGATTGCCTTGCCAGCTTTGGCGATGAAACCTGCCACGAAACGATCAAGATCGCATTCGAGGCCAATGTGGTTGATGTGTCCTTCGGTGGGGATCTTGAGGAAGTTGAAATTCGGTTGGGAGTCCGGAGCGAGCGCAAGACTCCGGCGCCAAATTTCTATGAATTGGAGCAGCAGTTGTCAAAAGACGCTTTGCTGGATTCAATCGGAGAGTTTCCTGAGAACGGCGACCTCTTCGAGAAAGCCGACTACCTGATCCAGCTTTATCGGACGGAGGCCTCGGTCCGGAATGCTTCAATGTTGGACGGAGTTTACGCAACGGTCGTTTGCTCCCCGACGATGATCCGTCCCGGAGCGATTTTTCCGTTGGTCTGGGATGTCAACGCAGCCGAGGTGGGAATGATTCCCGAGTTTGAATCAGAGAAAGAGGCCCAGCTAGCCGCATCGGTCGTGATGGACTTTTACAACGAGATCAACTCTGCGGTGAGGAATCTGGAGTATGTCCCGGGAATCCACATGACCGAAGACCCCGATGGATTTGCCGAGCCCATCGTTCATCCGGCACCCTGGGTGCTCGGGGTCTTCCTAGCAGCCGGCTATCTTGAGGGTCAATTTGGTCCCGGTCGTTATACCCGCCGGCTTTCAGAAGCGGCCATGGAGGCAATGAGAAGATGCAGCGGAGGCGAGGTTTTTGACGTCGACTCTCTCGCTGATCTCGTGACCCCGATCATTGAGATATTTTTTCAATCGAGGAAAGAGATCGATTCCAAAAGGCCTGCCCCGGGGAATTATTCTGGAAACCCGATTTCTGATTTCAGCCAGCAGCCAACTTCGCCCCTAAAGAAAATCGGCCGTAATGATCCCTGTCCTTGTGGGAGTGGACGAAAGTACAAGAAGTGCTGTGCGAACTAAAACTGAGTCCACCAACTCAGAGTTCTTTCTCCATGAACAAGGCCCGTCCCGTTTCCGGATCGAGTTCGTAGGAGGCAAAGCCAAACTTCAGGTAAGCGGCCTGCGCGATGGTGTTCCCTTCGAGGACTTCGAGGGTGATCTTGCAGCAGTCGCGCTTGATCGCTTCCTCTTCCACGACTGCAAGAATCTTTGAGCCGATTCCTTGTCCGCGATAATCCGGGTGCACTGCAATGTCGTGAATGTTGACCAACGGCCGGCACTTGAAGGTCGAGAAACCCATGAAGCAGTTGGCCATCCCGACCGCGGTGTCATTGAGGTAAGCAAGGATGCTGAAGGCATGAGGAAGCTTGGCCAGCTCCGGTGCCAGTCTTGCAAGTATCTCCGGCGACAGTTCCTGGCGGTTGCCCATCAGGTCGCGCGAGTAGGAATCAAGAAGCGAAGCAAGATCCCGGGCGTGAACCGGATCGTGATAGTCGGCGATCGTGAGGTGAAGGGACATGAATCGTTTTTGGGTTTAAAGTCGAAGAGCCCAAGAGTATCTTCGCATCGTGTTCATTGGTGGCTTCAACGAGATATCGTGGGATGTTTTTCCGCCGATCGTATGGACCATTTGGGCCGTGATCCTCATCTTGCTTGTGCTCTATGGGATTTGGAGATTTGGGTCGAGGATTCTTGCGGGAGTTTGTCGTGTTTTTCGCTGGTCCAAAAGAGCTATGCTTTGGTTCAAGAGAGTTTTTTGGCGAAAGTGCGTTGCCATTCCTCTCTTGATCTTGGGAAGCGTTGTTTATCGCATCGTGTCCATTGGTGGCTTCGACGAGATATCATGGGGTGTTTTTCCGCCGATAGTATGGACCATTTGGGCCGTGATCCTCATCTTGCTCGTGCTCTATGGGTTTTGGAGATTTGGGTCGAGGATTCTTGCGGGAGCTTGTCGTGTTTTTCGCTGGTTCAAAAGAGCTTTGCTTTGGTTCAAGAGAGTTTTTTGGCGAAAGCGCGTTGTCATTCCCGTCCTCATCCTGAGTAGTTTGGTGGTGTGGAGAGCGTGGCCGCTTGTGTTCATTTTCACCGGACTGAACATGGATTCATCAAATAACTTTAGGATGCTGGTTGAACACTTGCCTCCTGAACGTCCTGCTACGGAAATCTACGCTGGCTTGTCGCATCCTCGTTGTGACGACGATTTTTTGAAGGAAATCCTTCTTGGACCCAGAAAAATCATTCACGGACACGGGTTTAAGCCGAAAAGGATTGCTCCTAATGAGGTGACGGAGGCAGTTATCAATCACCTTTGGTCAGGAAAGGCGTTTGAACCCTGGCGTGGTGAAAAAATGTGCGGTGGCTTTCATGCCGATTACTGCCTCCGTTGGGAAAGCAATGACGGGCAATTTGATGTCATGATCTGCCTTGGTTGTAGCGAGGCTCTTCTTTTCCGGGATGGAGAAGCGCTTCGTTGTGATCTGCAATCCGATT
>JASFWU010000052.1:0-11549 GCA_050049035.1 Akkermansiaceae bacterium
GGCCTCGGCAACCGGTCGCGATTTTTCCACTGGTTCCTACCGCACGGGTAGTGCCAACGAACAAGGAAAAGTGAGGCCGACTGGTTCCAGTGCCTACGTCGACGAGCAGGTCAGCGACGGTTGGAGAAAGATCCAGATTCTCGAGAACAAGCAATATCGCAAGCTCACCATGGGGCAGGCGAAGAGCCTTCTGGGACGCTAGGACGATCCTCCTTTGTGAGGAATGCGATGGGAAAGAAGGTTGGATTTTGGAATGACCGCGCCGAAGAGTCTTCTGGAACTTCCGCAGGCGACAATCTAGCTTTTTGACGTGGAAGAAAAGAAGGAGGAATCACTCAAGGAGAGGCTGTGGCGCATCGTCTTTGAAGCCGAAACGCCGGTGGGCAAGACCTTCGATGTCATTTTGCTCTGGGCCATCGTTCTCAGTGTCGTGGCGGTTTGCCTCGAGAGCGTTGATGGGATTCGGGAAAGGCATGGCGCTGCCCTGAAGGTGGCCGAGTGGATCTTTACCATTCTTTTTACCGCGGAGTATCTTTTGCGAATCATCCTTGTCCGCCGCCCCCTGCGCTACATGACCAGTTTTTTTGGGGTGGTTGATCTTCTATCGTGTCTTCCCACCTATCTTGCCTTCTTTGTGCCGGGTGCCCATTCAGCAATGGTAATCCGCATCCTTCGCCTGCTCCGGATGTTCCGGGTTCTCAAGATGGTCGGCCACGTCCAGGGGGGAGAGGTGATTCTCCGCGGCTTGATCCAAAGCAGAGCCAAAATTTTCGTCTTTTTCTTCTCCGTTTTTCTCTTTTCGGTCCTCGCGGGTACCTTGATGTATCTTGTCGAATCCGGCGAGGAAGACACTCATTTCACCAGCATTCCCATCAGCATCTACTATGCGATCGTCTCGATCACCACGGTGGGATACGGCGATATGGTTGCGATCACCACCATTGGGAAGATGCTGACCGCTTTCTACGTCCTGACCGGTTATGCCATTATTGCAGTGCCCACCGGAATCGTGACTTCCGAGTTACTTCGGAGTCGCTTCGGAGATCCTTCCAGCGAGGCTTGTCCTGGTTGTGGAGTTTGCGGGCACCTGCCGGACGCGAAGTTCTGCCGGAAGTGTGGTGATAAATTACATTAGGTCGTTGCGCGATGGCATTCCCGCATCGAGAATCGGGCATGTGGAACTCCGCTGCTGAATTCACCGACATCCGCTACGAGAAAAGCGAGGATGGGGCCATTGCCAAAATCACCATCAACCGGCCGGAAGTCCGGAACGCTTTTCGTCCGCTCACCGTCAAGGAGCTCCTGGAAGCTTTTGAGAAGGCGCACCAGGACGACGAAGTTGGCGTGATCATCCTCACCGGCGAAGGCGAGAAGGCCTTTTGTTCGGGCGGGGATCAAAAGGTCCGGGGACATGCGGGATACGTTGGTGATGACGGAGTCCCGCGACTGAACGTGCTCGATCTCCAAAAGAAGATTCGTGGTTTACCCAAGCCGGTGGTGGCCATGGTGGCGGGATATGCCATTGGCGGAGGACACGTTCTCCATGTCGTCTGTGACCTCACCATCGCCGCCGACAATGCCCGCTTTGGCCAGACCGGCCCAAAAGTGGGATCGTTCGATGGCGGTCTCGGATCAAGCTATCTCGCGCGCATCGTGGGGCAGAAGAAGGCCCGCGAAATCTGGTATCTTTGTCGTCAATATGACGCCGCCCAGGCTCTCGAGATGGGTTTGGTGAACACCGTGGTCCCTTATGCCGAGCTGGAAGAGGAAACGGTCAAGTGGTGCCGCGAAATGCTGGCCCATTCCCCGTTGGCCTTGCGTTGTCTCAAGTCGGCTCTCAATGCTGATTGCGATGGGCAAATGGGGCTTCTCGATCTCGCCGGAAATGCTACGCTGCTCTACTACATGAGCGAGGAAGCGAAAGAAGGGAAGCAAGCGTTCATCGAGAAGCGTGCTCCCGACTTTTCAAAGTTCCCGCGCGTGCCTTGATCAATTCCCTCGATGGCTGTCTTGAAGTCCTGGATTCTTGCGGCCCGCCCGAAAACCCTTCCGGCGGCCGTGGTTCCAGTTTGGGCGGGATGTCTCGTGGCTTACTCGTTGACGGGTGAGTTCTCACTTCGTCTCGCCTTCATCACGGTTCTGGGCGCCCTATTCATTCAGATTGCGACCAACTTTTTCAATGATGTCATCGACGCGGAGAAGGGGGCCGATACCAAAGACCGTCAAGGGCCGACCCGGGCCGCTGCCAGCGGGTTGCTGAGTCGGGGTGCCCTTTATCGAGGCGCTGCCTTTCTTTTGGTCCAGGCGGGAGTGTGCGGGATTTTTTTGTTGCAGGAACGTGGATGGCCCATCGTGCTGATTGGGATCCCGTCCCTTTATCTAAGTTACGGTTACACCGGTGGGCGCTTTCCTTTGGCCTATCTCGGACTGGGCGAGGTCTTCGTAATCCTCTTCTTTGGCCTGGTCGCGGTGGCGGGGACGGTTTTTGTCCAGACCGGCAACTGGCCGACCGAAGCCTGGGTGGTGGGCCTGCAAATCGGGTTGCTCTCGGCGGTGCTCATTGCTGTCAACAATTACCGGGACGTGGAGGAGGACCGGGCCGCCAACAAGCGAACGCTCGCGGTCCGTTTCGGGCGGCGTCCGGTATCGTTCCTGATCAAGGCCATGACTGTGATTCCCGCCCTGCTTGTCCCACTCGCTGGTGGATCAACCTGTTGGCTGGTCGGGGCTCTGGTGCTTGCTCTGGTTTTTCTGAGCCTTGAGAGTGTTTTAATGAAGAATGACTCGGTGGCGCCGGCACTTCTCGGTCTCTCGGCCTTGCACCTCGTTCTCTTCGTCCTGGTACAGAATGTCTGCCTTGCGTTGACCTGAATTCAATTCGGCGTATCTTCGTCTTACACACCGATGAACGAGCCGAATCCCATCTATTCGAGGATTTTCGATTCCCATATCTGGATCCGTCCGGAAGGGCGGGGGACTTTCCAGGAGAGTGCGATCATCAAAGAGTTGGTTGAACGGTGTCTCGAGCAAGGAGCCAAGGCCTTTGTGGTCGATCTTGAGGCCTGCCCGGGAATGGATTCAACCTTCATGGGCATGCTTGCGGGCTTTGGAATTGATTTTCGCAAGACCGGTCGGGCCAAGCTGGCAATCGTTGGAACGAACGAAAAAACGCTCGCCTCCCTCAAGGAACTGGGGCTGCAGCACCTCCTGGTCATTGAGCCCGCAAACGGGCCGTGGATTGAGCGCTGGGACGAGGCACGATCTGACCTCGAGTTAATCGACTTGAAATCAACGATCGATCGCGAAGAGCACATTCTCGAGTGTCACCAGGACCTCTGCGAGGCCGACGAGGCAAACTTCGAAAAATTCAGCACGGTTCTGGAGATGCTCGGAGGAAAGCGGGCCGGTGCCTGAGCGCCGCGATTTGGGCTGATGATTGGTCCAAAATGGTCATAAATTGAAGCTCGTGCAATTTGCTGAAACTGTGATAGGGTCCGCCGCCCCGCGAGGTCACCACACACACGACAGCCTGCGGTTCACAACAAAACCATCTTTTATGAATCTTCGTATTCCCTTCGAACGAGTCAACTGGGTCAACACCTCCTTTCTCTTTGTCATCACTCTTCTTGCCGTGGTGGGAGCTCCCATCTTCCTTTTCAAATACGACCTTCACTGGAGCCTCTGGGCCCTCTTCGGCTTCTACATGATTGCCACTGGTCTCAGCATCACCCTCGGGTACCACCGCCTCTTCTCGCACCTTTCCTTCAAGGCGAAGTGGCCAATCCGTTTGTTCACCCTCGTCTTCGGGGCCTGCGCCTTCGAAAACTCCGCCCTTCACTGGTGTTCCGACCATCGTCGTCATCACAAGCACACCGACCACGATGACGACCCCTACGATATCTCGAAAGGGTTTCTCTGGGCACACATCGGCTGGATCCTCTTCAAGCTCAACGCCCCCCGTCCCATGGACAATGTCAAGGACCTCCGAAAGGATGCCCTCGTATGCTGGCAGGATAAGTATTACGTCTGGATCGCGGCCACCGCGGGTCTGCTTCTGCCGGCCGTGGTAGGCTACTTCGTCATGGGAAGCTGGATCGGTGCTCTTGGCGGGTTCCTCATTGTGGGAGCACTTCGGGTGGTTCTGGTGCAACAGTCGACTTTTTTCATCAACTCGCTCTGTCACACCATCGGATCCCAGCCGTATTCAACCCGTTGCAGCGCCCGTGACAGCTGGCTCATGGCCCTCGTGACATACGGGGAGGGGTATCACAACTACCACCACGAGTTTCAACACGACTTCCGCAACGGAGTGAAGGCCTGGAACTTTGATCCGACCAAATGGGCCATCTTGCTCTTGCACAAGCTGGGACTGGTCAGTGATCTTCGTCGGGTCCCCACCAGTAAGATTGTCGCGGCTGAAATGAAAGAGGCCCAACGCAAGGCGGAAGCCAAGCTGACCGAGCTTGAGGAAGGTGGATATTCCATCTGCGAAAACACGAGGGCACGGGTTGATGAATTGATGGCCCAGCTCAAAAAGAATCTTAGCGAGTTCGAAGCCTCTGTTTCCCAGTCGCTCGAGGCTTCCCGGTCCACCCTGAAACGCTGGCGCCGCGAAACCCGCGAACTCGTTCGCGGTCTGGGTCAACTCCGGACAGCAGCTGCGTGAGCGAGGGCCCCGATCAACGCGACTTCGGGCCGCAGCCCTTGGCAGTCCTGCTGGATTATTGCGGCCTGAGTCATCACGATCTGGTCTCCGTTTCGCCCGAGCAACTGACCCACAAGCAGGTCCAGCGTGCCGCGCAGGGGAGGAAACTGACCTTGAAGATGAAGCAGAAGGTTTCTCGCACGGTGAACTTCGCGATTTGGGGGCGCCTCACCGATGAGGAGCGAGAGGGTTTTGAGGAATACTTCCCCAAACACCTCTTCAATTACTCAAAGGGATATCAGCCCAACGACACCAACCCCAACGGCCTCCTCGTCGAGGAAATCGCAAACAGGCCGGTCCGCCGCGATTTCCTGGTGGAGATTGGCAAGGCTTGAACCCTATTTTTTGACCTCGTAGAGCCGCTGGAGGGCGGGAAGCCCCCGTTGCAGGAACTGGGCATCCACCTTGTCTGAAATGGCCTCCTCCAGGAAAAGCTGGAAAGGTGACTGGTCGGTTTCGATGGTGTGAATGCCCGACTCCGGTGCTTTGGAAAGCGCCGCGGCCAGATCCGGAAGGTCGGCAACAGGCTTTCCGTTGACACTCTTGATGATCTGGCTGTTGATCCGGTCGTATCCAATGGTGGCCTCGGTGGCAACCACCCGGGTGAGGATCACCACTCGATTCCTTCCTTCTTCGTAGTCTTCCGGATTGCCGAGGACATCGAGCAGATTGAGAGGAGCGCGATTGGCCCATTCGTTACCCTTTCCGAAGGCCTTGAGATACGGGCGGGTGAGTTCCTGGAAAACCAGGCCGCCCTTGATCAAAAACGCCGGTGCTTCGTCGTAACGATAGTCGGGCACCAGGCGTGCCGGAGCTTTTTGGAGGGTCGCTTTCACCGTGAGGGGCTTCCCGTCACGCAGAATTGCCAGGGAGATTTGGTCGCCGGTGGCAGGGCCACCCCGGACAAGGTGGGTCCAGTAGAGGGTTCCGTAATCAGGATGCTTGTAATACCCGCGCCGATCGATCTCGTAATCGTTGATCTTCAAGATCACGTCGCCTTTTTTCAGCCCTGCTTTGTCGGCAGACCCGCCGGGAAGAATCCGGGTGAGGTAAAGCCCCCCGGCATCGTCCGGAAGCTTGAGCCATCCACGGAAGTGAGGGTCTTCGGTGGAGGTGGCTGAGATGCCCAAACTCGGAAACCCATCGTACTTTCCGTCGGCCGCGTCATCGAGAAAGGCCTTGATGATGTCGACCGCAACCACTTCGCTGATTTGATCCCGGGAGTTATATCCGGTGACAATGCCTGCGAGTTTGTCTTTGTAAAAGGCGGGCAGAGTGTCCGAGTTGCCCGATGTTTGAAGCGAGCCTTTGACATTGTAGGCCAGAAAGAAGCTGCTGTCGACGAAGGTGCTGAGGAGGTCCATGCGTTGGATGGTGCCAGTGGTGGCCAGGGGGTCGCCGTTGGACTCAAGCTGAAGGATGGTGAGGGCATCGCCTGGTTTGGGTGACGGTGCGAGCTCGGTTGCGGTCAGTGAGGTCAGAAAGCCGGGGTCGTTGGCGGGAACGAGGAGCGCGAGGTTTGCTTCGTAGTCGATGGCTGCCACCTTGGCCGGGGTGTTTTGGGTCCCGTCGGCGGATTCGAGCTCGAGGTAAATGGCATCGGCTGCCATCGCCGCGGTGGTGAGAATCTTTTGCCCTCCCAGCAAGGTGCCAAGTCCACGCCGGGAACGGGGCGGGCTCTTTTCCCAGGGCTGGGAGGCGCTGTAGCTTTGAATGGTGGAATTGATCCGGACAAGTGAATCCTCCGTTTTGGCCGGCAACACCTGGAGGAAGAAAGGAAGGAGAAGAAAACGCTTCATGGAATCTGTAAATGAAAGTGGTTCGGGATGGAGCTAGTCGAGCTGGGCTGGTTTGCTGATGCCGACCTGTCGCATGATGCGGGTCTGGGCTTCCGGAACCTTGGCACTTGGAATGACGAGAGGCCGGTTGGCCCCGCTGAATTCGATGACGTGATACTCGGGAGGATTCGGATTGTTGAGAAGTTCGTGAAGCTGGCGAAGGTTCTTGATTTTCTCCCCGTCGACTTTCGAGACCACCTTGCCGCTGAATCCTTTCATGGGTGAGGTCAGTTGGTCGCTTTCGATCCGGGTGAGAACCACCACATCTTCCATGTCCTCGAACAATCCCTTGGAGACGTAGTCGGAGAAGATCTGGCGGAGACGGAAGTCGTCGAACTTATAAGTCGCGAAGAGATTGAGATCGAGCGGCTGGAACACGAGTCCCGCAAAGAAGGTGTAGCGTGGAACCTGCTCGTAGCGAATGGCATAAAGTCGCGAGTAGGGAAACTCCTTCAGGGTGAGCTCCTTGGTCATTTGCTTTCCATCGCGAAGCAGCGTGAAGGAGACCTTGTCGCCCGCAAACTTGCGTTCGACGATTTCGTTCATGTCGACGAACTCGCCGGCGATGCGGATGTTGCCGGCGCTGTCGATGGCGTTTTTGTCGATGGAAAGGAGAACGTCTCCCCGCTCGAGAATCCCGTCGGCAGGCCCATTTGGAACCACGTTGGCAACCAGGACTCCCTGACCATTCGGGGGCAGGTTATAGGCCTTCCGCATCGCGGGGTTGAAGAGCGGAAACGGAGTGATCCCGAGGTCCATGTAGTGGTCGTATTTTCCGTCCGAAACATCGGTCAGAAATCGCTTCACCACTGGAGTGGGGATGATGTAGCCCACATTGTCGGCCTGGGTGTTTCCCTGAAAAGCAACCCCGACGACCTTGCCGTCCTGCACCACCGGGCCACCCGAGTTGCCCGGGTTGATTGCGGCATCGATCTGAATGACGAGGTGGGAATCGGCGCGCGAGTGGCTGTAGCTGCTGAAATCAATTCGAGACACCACGCCCTGGGTGACGGAGAGGCGCTCACCGCCGACAGGATAACCGATGGCACTGACCCGGCTCTCAAGCTTGGGCATGCCACCGATCGGGAGGTAGGGGAGCTGCTCGAAGGGTCGGAAGTCTTGCAGTTCGATCAAGGCGAGGTCGCAGTCGTGGGCGATGTGCTTGACGCGTGCCACCTGCTTTTGCGACGAGCCACGACGGGTGACGAGAAGGCGACGGTTGTCGGAAACGACGTGGGCATTGGTGAGAATCTGGTTGGGTCCGATAATGAAGCCGGTGCCGGTGCCGCCGGAGAACCGGCCGCTGTTCCAGGGCGTGCGATAGTCGGGCACCTGGGTGGCCACTTCGATTTTGACCACCGAATCATAAATGGTGGGTTTGGGCTCGGTGACGGGCCCAAGGGGCTTGAGTTGTCCGGGCAGCAGGGAAGTGCCCAGCGTGATCAGGAAAAATCGCATCAATGTCTGCATCGTGCGAGGACGCTAGGACGGGATGCGGGATTTGAAAGAAGGAAATCAGCTCAAATCCTCAGCGCGAAGGGCAGTTGGGTTCGATGATCTGCTGATCAGCGGTCCAGTCCGAGGGCTCTCTCCACGTCCATGCGTTGGAGCTCTTCCTCGGTAAAGGTCTGCCGCAGAGTCTCACGCGCATTCTGGTTCCGAAGAATGGCGGCGTAGTTTCGGCGATTGTAGGCTTCCTGAATGGCGGGATCGACCGGAAGGGCCTGCGGAATGCTCTCGGTCTCCCCTTGGGCGATTGCTTTCGCGAATTTTTCGGGATCTTCCTGCACGATGGCCAGTTTGGCAGCATTGGTTTCGGCAGGGTCGTTGAGGTAGTCGATTTTCTGGTGCCATTTCCCGATCTGGCTCTGGTCGATCCACGCTTTCAGCTTGGCAAAGAACGGGCTCTTGCTCGTTTCATCAATCTGACCGCCGACAAACTTCGAAAGGCGGTCGAGCTCAGCCATGGTTCCGGCATAGCGAACTCCGGTGAGCATGAAGTAGGCGAAGCCGAGCCCCAGGAGGAGGCCGAAGGTCCCGCCCGGCAACCCGAAGCCACCGCTACGGGTCTGGCTTCCTTCCGCGCTCTTGCCGGAGAGGAAGGCGAGGACTTTTCGAATCATCACCACGACGGCGACAAAGGCTGCAACGCCGAGCGCAGCGGACATCCAGGGCTCCGGTTGATCCACCACGCGCGCCGCGATCTGGTAGCCATTGTTGTAGGCCCAAAGCCCGGCAACGGCGCCCAGTGCCAGGGCAATCAGGTTGAAGAAAAAGGCGACAAAGCTGCGGAGAAATCCCAGAAGAGTGAAGACTGCAAGGATGCCGCCAATGAGCAGGCCGGGGGAGAGCTGGTCCATGGCGACAATCAGGCGAGCTCTTCAAGGAGCTTGTTCATGGCGTGGCCATATTCCACATAGGAATCATAGCACTGCTGCCAGTCCGGTTCCTCCCCGTCGGTTGCGTGGAAGACGGTCGCGACATGAGGCTCGATGGCGAGGCCTCCCTCATAGCCGTCGGCCTTCAATTCCTTCAGGATTTCTCGTACTTTGGCCTGGCCCTCGCCCGGAAGAGTGTATTCGGCGGGTTCTGTTTCGCCGGCGGGTGGATTGGTGCAATCCTTGATGTGGACGTGGACCACGTGTTCCTTGACCTTTTGATAAAACTCCATGGGGTCCTGCCACGGAAAGGGCTCGGGCTTGGAGCGATCGAGCTGGAACACCGGGTTGGCCGTGTCGAAGATGAGCTTGAGTCCGGGAACTTCCTCGACCAGGCGCAAGGTGTGGTCGGGAGAGAAGCCGCCCCAGTTCATGCAGTTCTCGTGTATGGCTTCGAGACCGGCATCGGCAAAGCGGGAGTGGATTTCGCGGAGCCGGCGGAAGCGCTCTTGTTCGTGCTGGTCTTCGCCCCACGGTTCCTGGGCGTAGGACATGATTCGAATCAGCTTGGTGCCAAGGCGTTGCATGCGCGGAATGGCGCGTTCGATTTCGTCGATCGTGATCTGGAAATCCGAGGTGATCTTTTTTCCCCAGTTTCCGATCAGGGAACCGAATTCGGGAATGGTGATGCCTTCCTCGTCGAGTTGGGCGACAACCTTCTCGAATTCCTCTTCGGGAAGTTCATGGATGTTCGCTCCATTCACGCCGCGAGCCGAGATCCGGGCCCAGCCGATCTCCTTGGTGGCTTTGATTTGGGTGGTCAGGTCCTGCGCGGCCTCATCGGCAAATCCGGTCAAATACATGGGCGTGAGATAACCCCGGATCGGGAATTGGAAAACCCTTAAAACCCGTGGAGAGCCAAATCAAATCACCGTGTCCGTCGCCATGCCAAGCCGAGGAGCGAAAGGGCAGTGAGACCGATCGTCGAGGGTTCGGGGAGGGCACCTGCTGCGATTGGCTCTCCGGGGATGGTTTCGAACCCCCAGCCGTGGACCAAATTCAAGGCCGTAGTGAGTCCGCTGCTCTGGATCGCTGGGAAGAGTGGAACTGCAGCTCACCGAACCTCCAAACTGAGCTAGGCATTGGTAGATGAACGATTCCCCGAAATCAAACGAGATTCTTGAATCTTCAATCCCCGTGAATCTAGGATTGGCACCTGCTGGGATGGGCCCAATCATAACCTCCTCGCTTAGGTTTCGGACTCGCCGGGTGCCAGATTGTCCTATCGACGAAAAAATCCGATTGTTTCCAAAGGGCAGGAGTTCCACAATATCTCCATTGGAGATTACCCAAAAGTCCGAAATACCGTCTCTATCAAGGTCTAAGTCGTAGAAGGTTCGGATTGTCTCAAAATCAAAGTCTCCCTGCAGGGGTCGATCAAAAACCTGGGCAACGATCACTCCGTGAGCCACCTGGGTGAGCTGCAAGACGATTGCAAATAGATAGCGTTTCATGGAAGTTTGACGACCCGCCAAAAGGCCCTGGGTTGAGTGTTGGGGTTGGCTGTGATGGTGTAGTTCATCACAGAATTTTCAGCGAGAAGGTCCCCGGAGAGGTCGGTCGAGGAACCAGGGACCACGGTTGTCGACTGTTCGAACTGATAGAAGCCGACGAGTTTGGGAGAGATGTCAGTTGAAGAAGATCTGCCCGCTCCGTCTCCGTCGCAACGCCAAGCCGACGAGCGAAAGGGCGGTGAGACCGATGGTCGAGGGTTCGGGGAGGGCACCTGCTTCGATCGGCTCTCCGGGAATCGTTTCGTAACCCCAGCCGTGGATTTCGAAGTTTCCAAGAAGCCGTTCTGGAGCACTCACTTGCACCCAGCCATAGTGGGTTTCTCCTTCGATTTCGAACTCAAGCCCGTAGTGAGTTCGCTGCTCTGGGTCCGCTGGAAGGGTCGAGGTGCAGCTGACCGGACCGCCTAGCTGCGCGAGGCAAAGATAGATGAATGACTGGCCTTGATCAAAGCTGTTTCGGGAATCTTCGATTCCGGTAAATCGAGGGTTGGAGTCTTGTGAAACGGGACCAATGAGTGTCCCTTCGCTGAGGTTCCGAACGCTACGGGTGCCCGTTTGACCAATCGAAGAAAAAACCCGATTGTTCCCAAGAGGAAGTAACTCGACAGGTCCTCCATTTGAAGTTACCCAAAAATCTGATAGGCCATTTTGGTCGATATCAATGTTGTAAAAAACTCCATCAACAGGATTAAAGCTACCAGAAAGGGGTTGATCAAAAGTCTGTGCAACAATGACACCATAAGCTAGATGCGGGAATTGCAGGACATTGAAAAAAAGCAAATGTTTCATGGAAGTTTGACGACCCTCCAGAAGGTCCTGGGTTGAGTGTTGGGGTTGGCGGCAATCAGGGGAAACATGGGAGAGGGATGTCCGAAAAGAAATTGGAAAATCCATCGACGATTGATTTTGGATGTGAGGTCCGGACTTTCATGGATCTGCATTTTAGTTAGAAACGGGAATGACTGTAAAACTCGCGACCTCCTTTGCCGGCTTCTTCTTCTTGGCTTCCTGTGGACTTTCATCGGCTGCGACGCTGGTGAACGGGTCATTCGAG
>JASFWU010000053.1:0-11524 GCA_050049035.1 Akkermansiaceae bacterium
CAAGAATGGGCTCATCGTAGTATTCCAACACGACATCAAGTCCGTCGTTTACCGTCGGCAGGGTGATCAAACGAGTGGCCTGCGCTGAAATGGGAACGCCTCCCCAGTTAAACGAAACCGGGGTGTTTTGAAAAACCATCTCGGACTGATAGGGCTCGGTATCGCTCAGATTGAAAAGCTTCATTTCAGCGTTGCCCGGGAGACTGTCGAAATGGTCGCGGAGAAAACTGAAGAAAGCATCGCGCGTTATATCCTCGTCCTGGAAATCAACAAGCGTTCTCGTTGATTTCACCGTTCCATCGGCAATCTTGAAAATCGAAGTCAGCACCAACCCGCTGATGGCCAAAGCGATGACCAACTCAAAAAGGGAAAACCCTTTGAGGCCGCCGGCACGTTTGGCTGGATTGGAAACTCTCATCACTGGGGTCGGTAAAGTGGCAGGTAGCGCCACCCTCTCACTTCTCGTTCTTCATCAAAACCATCCTGCTGGTAACGGGCAATGACCCGGACCTCCCACATTTGCTGGAGCAAAACACCGTCCATGTTTTCGAGCTCGAGGGGCGTCACGATGGTCTCCAGATCGACATCCCGTTCCTTGACGTAAACTTCAAAACTCCCCTCCTCCAGCCGCTGAAGGTAGAGGGTCTCGTAAAGAGCGCTCTCCATGATTTGGCTGATGGTGAGCTCCTCTTTGACGAAGCTGGTGTTTCGCCAAAGCATCGCTAGTCCCTTGGTAAAGGACGCAGCCACGATCATGAAAATGAACAAGGAGAGGATCACTTCCATGAAGAAGAATCCCGATCTCCCGGAGGGTCTGACCTTGTTCTTCTTCATGGGTTTCCAATCGCCATTTCAAGATCCACCGCTTTGGCCGTCAGTGGATGATATTCCCGCGAAAGCAAGGCATCATCCTCCTCACTGTAGAGCTGAATCGCGATCGGTTCGCAAGGGCTGTTCGGATGGTGAATCCAGGTCTCGACGGTGCGATTATCCACTTCGTAAAAGCCATCACTGTTCCACCTTCTGATTGATACGATAAACTTGGGATCAATCTCAAAAACAACCGGCCACTCCATGGAATCGAGTGACCGCAAGGCTCCCCCGGACTGGAAATTATCGGGGACTTCTTCATCAACCAACTCAAGTGGTTGCGCGAAGGGCATGAGCCGGGCCTCACTGTTCGTGATCTCAACCACGAAAGGCTGTTGATAGCTGTAAGCCATGGCCCGGGCGCGGAGAACCAAGTCCTCGATCCCGCTATGCGCCTCCCTGATCTCCTCCTCGACTCTCGGGGCGGAGACCATGTAGATCGAAGTTCCGACCACCATCGCGGTGATGGCCAAAACGACAATCATCTCAATCAGGGTAAAGCCGCGGCGGACCATTCCTGAGTGAGATGAGTGGGAAATGAAGCGCATTGCCTGCGAATTCAATCAGTCCCGTCCTGGCTGCTGAGGTCGTCCTCGGTGCTGAACTTTCCATCCGGCCCGGCCGAGATGATCTCGGGCTTGCGTTCATCCTTACTCCCCGGGAACTGATATTTATATTTGGTATTCCACGGATCGAGCAGGGCATCTTCGCTGTCGATAGACTTGTTCCAACGCTTTGGACGGGGATCATCGGTCGGTCGCTTGTAGAGCGCCTCGAGGCCCTGCGACTGGGATGGATAGGTGCCTCCAATATTTCGATACTGCTCGAGCGCCGTGACAAATGCCTTCATGTCCGTGTCCGCAGTCGAGATGGCCGCACCGTCCTTGATATTGCCCATGGTGTAAATCGCACCACCGAGGATGAGCCCAATGATGCCCATCACGATGACCATTTCAAAAAGGCTGAAACCCTTGGCGAGGTGAGCCCCGCCCCGATTAGTTTGTCTTGGTTGAATTCTCATGAGTTCGTTGAAAAGGTAGTTACATTGATGAAAACGCTGATCGACGGGAAAGTTGTCGGTTTGTTTTGCGAATCCGGGGCAAAAGTGACCCTTTTTCGCCCCACGACAACTCTTTCGTGCCCCAATTGCCTGATTAAAAGGCGTTTTCCACCAGATTCACGTCGGGTTTGCGTCCTTCCTCGAGGATAATCTCGACGACATCGTATCGCCACGAGATCTGACGACGGATATCCTGTCGCTTTTCGGGGTCGAATTCGCGCCCCAAAAGCCGGAGCCATTCCGTGGCGCCCCGCTCGATGAGCGCCCGTTTTTCGGCATTCACGGCGCGCATCGGACGCCCAAAGTCCCGTCGGGTCCGGGTTTTCACCTCCACAAAGACGAGCAGGTCGAGCTTTTCGCCTCCCCGCATCACTAAATCGACCTCCCCTCCCTTGGGCGCGCGGAAATTTCGATAGAGGAGCTTCCAACCCTGCGCCTGCAGATGCCGGGCGGCAATTTTCTCTCCGAGATCCCCGATTTGCCGGGGATTGAGATCAGCCAAGCGGCAGCGTGAGTTGAGCAACCGGCTGGAACGAGCGACGGTGGATCGGACACGGACCCAGAGTCCGGAGGGCTTCGAGATGCGCTTTCGTGCCATATCCTTTGTGTTTTTCGAATCCGTAGCCCGGGTATTTCTTGGCGGCCTCCCGCATCACCCGGTCTCGGGTCACCTTGGCAAAAATGCTCGCGGTGGCAATGGAAAGACTCTTCGAATCACCCTTCACGATCCCTTCGTGGGGATACGGAAAACGTGGAAGCGGCAGCCCGTCGATGAGACAGATTCCCGGCTTCACTCCGAGCGCCGACACCGCCCGCTCCATCCCGAGATGGGTCGCCCGGAGGATGTTGACTTCGTCAATTTCTTCGGGCTCTACCAAAACGACCGACCATTGGATCGATGAATCGGCGGCGATCTCCTCGTAAAGCAGCTCGCGCTTTTTCTCGCTAAGCTTCTTGGAGTCGTTGATGAGATCATGCGTGAATCCTTCCGGCAAAATAGCCGCACCCACCGAAACCGGTCCCGCCAGCGGACCTCGTCCTGCTTCATCGACGCCCACGACCACTCCGTGCGAAGCATAGCGGCGTTCCAGTTCCAGATCAGGCATGAGGTCGACAGATTAGTCGCTCCTCAATTGCCTGAATCGATTCGCTGAAGCAAGTGCGTTTGGTGCTCCCCGGTCAGGTTTGCCTGCTGAATCAGGCTGGAGAGCTCGTTAGCGGTGTAACGAAAAATGGCGTCTGATCCTGCTCGATTGGCCTGGGGACGGGCCACATTGCGATTCATCATTCCGGAAATCAAATCGTAGCGCGTGCTCTCGTTTTCAATGAAACTCATCGCTTGCTCAACTTCCGGCCCCAGGTGGGTGGCGATTGGGGTAATCCGTCGAAGATAAGCGGAGGCAATTTCTCCGGAATCTCTCCCTTGGCTCTGTTGACCCCCGATCCAATCAACCACGGCCCCCCGGGCAGTTTCGTTCACCCGAGCAAGAAGTTCGCCAGTGCGGGTTTCCTGGCCACTGGTATTTTCCTGATTTTGGCCGAGGTACCATTCCATCGCTCCCCCGACATCCTCACTTGCCCATCGGGTGACGAGGACATCTCTGGCCGGTGAGCTGGCGTATGATCCCACGTCCTCGCTGACACTTTCAAACCTCGTAGCGATCGAGGGCCAGTCGACCTGTCCCCCAGCACTTCCCACCAAGCCATCAACATAACTTGTGAGAGCTCCCGACCATCCGAAGATACTCAGATTCTGCTCTCCGAGGAATCTCTCGGTGGCAAGAGGATCGAGTTCGGCAGCCCTTCGGATCACTGAAGAAACCACAAACTGTGGCGCCATGATTCCTCCTCATATCGTTCCGGTGAAAAACTCCTGATCGCGCCAACGAAACATGTTCCTTCCTGGGATTGGACTGCCATCGATCACGAAATCATCGAAGGCCTTCAGCGCAGCCTCAAAGTCCTGTTCCATCCAACCCATGAAGGCAAAGGCCATGGCATGTGGGAGCCCGAAAGAGGCACCCCCGGAGTGCTGACCATATCGAAACATGAGATAATCGAGCGCTTCCTCACCATCGATTGCCCCGAGCTTCCGGAACACCTCCAGGCGACTGGCGACATCCTCGGTCAAACGGTGGGATCCCACGATCGGGGTGCGATCCGGAAGACTCGCAATCACCCGGTTGCGGGCACTCTCCCTCGATTGATCCCGGCTTCTTCGCTCGGAATCCACTTGAGGCAGGCGAGAAGTGGTTGGGGTCGAATCATGATGATCATCTCCCGGAAGGCCGGTCCATGCGAGAATGGCAGCCGCTACCAGCATCCCTCCCCCCGATATCATGAGAGTTTTTCGACCGATCATATCTGGCAAGCGAGCTGCTTCCCCCTTTTTGTCTCTGTCGACTTTGAATTCCCGCTTGTGAACACCGACAACGACCTTAGTGTTCGGGATAGCCACTCTAACAGATTGAAAAAACACGTCATCATCATTGGGGCCGGACCTGGCGGCCTGACTTCAGCAATGCTTCTGGCCCATCGGGGATACCGCGTCACGATCCTCGAAAAAAATGATCGGGTGGGTGGTCGAAATGCCCGCCTTCAGGTCGGAGACTATTCCTTTGATACCGGCCCCACCTTTCTTCATCAAAAATTCACTCTCGATGAGATCTTCGCCGAAGTCGGTCGCAAGAGTGAGGACTACCTTGATTTCGTCAAACTCGATCCCATGACGCGACTGACCTGGGGCGACGTTTCCCTCGAGACCAGCTGCAAAAGGGAAAAAATGGCCGCCAACATCCGGGAGGTTTTCCCGGATGAGGAAGGCAACTTCCTCCGCTTCATGGACGATCATGCGAGGAAGCTCAAGACGATCTACCCCTGCCTGCAGAAGCCCTACACAAATCTCGGTGCTTACCTTGATTCCAATCTCGTCAAAGCACTCCCTTACGTGGCGACTCCAAAGTCCGTGATGGATGTGCTGGGGAATTACTTCAACGACGATCGTCTTAAGCTTGCCTTCACCTTTCAGGCCAAATATCTCGGAATGTCTCCCTGGAAATGTCCGGGGCTTTTCAGCATCTTGTCCTACATCGAATACGAACACGGGATCTACCACACCCAGGGTGGCCTGTCCGAGATTTCGGAAAGCATGGCGCGCGTGGTCGACGAAGAAGGCGGCGAGATTCGCCTTGATACCGAGGTTCGTGAAATCAAATACCTTGGAAACACTGCCGCGTCCGCCGAACTGACGAGTGGCGAGGTTTTGGAATGCGATGAATTGATCGTCAATGCCGACTACGCTCACGCGCGAACCACGATCTTCGGCGAACGCAAGCAGACCCGGGAAGCCCTTCTCAAGAAGAAGTATTCCTGCTCCACCTTCATGCTCTATCTGGGCATCGACAAGGTCTACGAAGAGCAACCGCATCACCACATCATTTTCGCCGACGACTACCACAAGAACCTTGGTGAGGTTCTGGAAGGCCGGACAATCTCGAAGGACATGTCGGTTTACATTCGCAACTCCAGCATCACCGATCCAACGGTGGCACCACCCGGACACTCGCAGCTCTACGTCCTTGTGCCCGCCATTAACACCAGGCACGGCCATGATTGGGAGGAAGAGAAAGCCGCCTACACCGAGCAGATCATTGATCGCATGATCGCAAAGACAAACATGAAGGATTTGCGCGAGCACATTGTGGCCCGTCAGGTCATCACACCGAAGGGATGGGAAGACGCCAACATCTTCCTGGGAGCGACCTTCAATCTCGCCCACACCCTCAAGCAGATGCTCCACTTCCGTCCGCAGAACAAGCTGAAGGGATTCAACAACCTTTACCTCGTCGGCGGCGGCACTCATCCCGGAAGCGGCCTGCCCACGATCTTCGAAAGCGCCCGTATTACAGCCAACCTGATTGATCAGGGATATGGGCAAAGCCGTAAGCGCGTGGACTTCGCCAGCGAAATTCTCGAAACCGCGATCGGTTGATCTCTTACTTCAGGAACTTTCGGACCCAACGATAGGGTTTTTCGTAAGGGGGCACCGCTTCTCCGAGATCGATCTTGCTGAAGTAGCGCTTGGTCATTGATCTCTGGTAGCTGAGAGCCTCCACTCCGAATTGTCCGCGATAGCGCCCGAATCCACTTTCACCGACACCACCCAGCGGGAGCTTTAATTGGGCGAATTGCTTCATGGTGTCGTTGATGCAGACCGACCCCGAACCAAGCGTCCGGATGACCTGATCGATGAATTTCTGCCGCTTCGAAAAACAGTAAATCGCCAAAGGATTCTCCATTTCACCCAATCGATTCAACAGGTCCTTCTCGTCCCGATAGCTCACGATGGAAAGGAGCGGGCCGAAGACCTCCTCGTTCATCGCGGGATCATCCCACGACGCCGATGGAAGGATCCTCGGCGCGATAAAATCACGGGATTCTTCGTCTTCACCAAAAAACAAAGCATCATCACTTCCCAGATTCAGGATGCGTTCGGCATGCTTCCCGGAGATCATGTGCGCCATCTCATCGGCCCAGGGGATCACCTCCATCACAGTGCGACAGGCTGAGATAAAGTCCTCTCGGATTGACTCGGGAACCGCCACAAAATCCGGCGCGAAACAGGTCTGTCCGCCATTGAAGAATTTTCCGATCAACAAGCGCCGCGCCACCAAGGAAAGGTCAACATTTTCATCAACGACACATGGACACTTCCCACCCAGCTCCATGAGCATCGGCGTGAGTTTTTCGGCAGCTTTCAGCGCCACTTTTCGACCCACCGAAGTGCTTCCTGTAAAAAGGATGAAGTCGAATTTCTCTTCCAACAAAGCCTCCGCAGTTTCGACGCCGCCGGTCACGACCTGCACCACTCCATCGTCGAAGGCTTCCTTAACGATTTCGGCAATCACCCGTTCACTTGCGGAGGCCATCTCCGAAGGCTTTAGGACCACCGTATTTCCGGCCGCGATGGCTGCCACCACCGGACTGAGTGCCAATTGAAAGGGATAGTTCCAGGGCGCCATCACCAGCACCACCCCGAATGGTTCGCGCTGAATCCAACTCCGGCAGGGCCAAAAGTAGGGCGGCGACATCACCCGTTTCTTTTTCAGCCAGCCTTTGAGCTTTCGTCGCACCAGTCGGATTTCCTGCAGCAGGAAGTGATACTCCGAAAGATAGGCTTCGAGACCCGGCTTTCCCAGATCCCTCGCCAAAGCCTCCAGGATCAGCTCCCGCTTGTCTTTGATCACTTCTTCCAGCCTCGAGAGACGTTCCCGCCGACCAGCGAGATCACGGGTCACTCCCTTCCGAAAAACCTCACGGGCGCTCGTGACTGCGGTTTTCGGACTGCTGCTCATTAGGTGTTGAAACTAAAAGCGTTCACCCAGTTGACAAGGGCCGACTGACAACGAAGATGGCCGCAGTGAAAACTCCCAAAGTTGCAGTCATCGGCGCCGGACTCGGCGGGCTCTCAGCAGCCATTTCTCTCCGAGCCGCGGGCTATGATGTGGAAGTCTTCGAAAAGAACGAAAGGATCGGGGGAAAACTCAATTTGTTAGAGAAGGACGGCTACACCTTTGACCTCGGCCCTTCCATTTTCACCCTCCCGCAATTCTTCGAGGATCTCTTTGCCCGCGCGGGTAGAAAGATGGAGGATTACGTGCAACTCGATGCCGTCACGCCCCACTGGCGGAATTTTTTCGAAGACGGAACGGCCATCGATCTTTACCAGGAAGACGGTCCCATGAAAGCGGAGTTGGAAAAGCTCCCCGGCGATCTCGAGACTCACTGGAAAGAGCTGCAGGACTTCCTTTCCTACGCCCGCGAACAATACGAGGTCGTCAATCATGGCTACTTTGAAAAAGGCCTCGATAACCTTTGGGAATTCATCCGCCACTACGGGTTCAAACTGCTTGGCGGAACCATCGACTACAAATCGACGATGGCCTCCTCGATTGCCAAGCGCCTCAGCGATCCCAAGATGCGACTCATTTTTGAGTACTTCATCAAGTATGTCGGTTCCTCCGCCCTGCAGGCGCCGGGCTACATGAATCTCATGCCCATCATCCAGTTTGATTACGGTCTCTGGTATGTCCGTGGCGGGATGTATGAGCTCGCCAACGGACTCGGGGAACTGATGGAGGAACTGGAGATCCCGGTTCATCTCGGAGCGGATGTCAGCGCGATTTCGAAGTCTGGAAAAACCGTCACTGGTCTCCAACTCGCCGATGGCAAATCCCATGACGCCGACATTGTCGTCAGTAACATGGAAGTAATTCCCGCTTATCAAAAACTCCTGGGAGAGCCTAAGAACTTCACCAAGAAACTCGACCGGAAATTCGCTCCGGCCTGTTCAGGCATCGTCCTTCATCTCGGAACAGACAAACCCTTCCCGCAGCTGGCACATCACAATTTCTTTTTCTCCGAGAATCAGCACAAACACTTTGAGACCGTTTTCGAAAAAGGCAACCTTCCGGAAGACCCGACGCTTTACGTCGTGGCTCCGACCCGCACTGATCCAACCAAGGCTCCCGAAGGTGGTGACAACATCAAGATCCTTCCCCACATCCCTCCCCTGCGTCCGGACTCCGGGGTGACCCACGAAGACTATGTCGCCTTGAAAGAGCGCTGCCTCGACAAGATGGAGCGTTGCGGCATCACCGGACTTCGCGACAGCATCGTGGTCGAAGATTTGCTCACTCCGGTCGACATTGAGAAGATGTATCGCTCCAATCGCGGTTCAATCTACGGCGTGGTGACCGACTGGAAACGCAACTACGGGTTCAAGGCGCCGAAGACTTCGACCCGTTATCAAAATCTCTACTTCACCGGTGGATCGACCAACCCCGGCGGCGGCATGCCCATGGTCATTCTCTCCGGTCAGAAGTGCGCAGATCGCATCATCGCCCGCCACCCGGTCGGATAAGAAACCCTCCTTGAAGATTCCCAGAAGATGATCGCGATTCTCCCTATCCTCGCTGTCATTTTCTCACTGGCCATTCTGATTTCACTGGCACGCCCAATCTTTCTTCCCGCGGAATCATCCGATGCCCGCAAGATTTCCATCATCATTCCGGCACGCAATGAGGAAGCCAATCTCGAGGTTCTTCTGACTTCGCTGAAACAACAGGATACCGGTCCGCTTGAGATCATTGTGATTGACGACCAGTCCGACGACAACACTGCAGCGGTTGCCCGCAAGCACGGCGCCGTTGTTGTTTCCGGGAAAGAACTCCCGGATGGATGGAAAGGCAAGACTTGGGCGTGCCAGCAAGGAGCGGATGCCGCGACTGGCGATTGGCTCCTTTTTCTCGATGCCGACCTCAAACTGTTACCTGGTTCCCTCGGCAAACTTGCCGCTCTGACAACAACCAAAGCGGTTCACTCATTGTGCCCCTATCATCGGGTCCACCAGGGATACGAACAACTTTCCGCTTACTTCAATGCCATCACCCTGGCCGGAGTGGATGCTTTTGCGGCCACTCCTTCACAGCAAGCAACCCTTTTTGGACAGGTCCTCCTGATCCATCGGGATCATTACCGGGATGCCGGTGGACACGAAGCGGTCCGCAAGGAAATCCTCGAAAACTACCAGCTCGCCAAACGTCTTGAACAAAATGAGGTGGAAATCCGGCACTACCTCGGCAAAGACGCAGTGGAAATGCGGATGTTTCCGGAGGGAATTCGCCAGCTCATCCAAAGCTGGAAGAAAGGCTTTCTCGCAGGTGCCACCCAGGCTCCGGCCCGTGCCCTGATCACCACCTCTCTTTGGCTCACCGGCGGCATGGTTCTCACCGGCTGTCTCCTCACGGTTTTTCTTTTTCCACCCTTCTTTATCAAACTCACCCTCGCCGCCTCCCTCCTCTACGCTGTCATCAGCTTCTTTCCCTTTCGTCTGGCCGGAAATTTCTCCCCCTTTGCGATTCTCTTTTTCCCGATCCCGCTTCTCTTTTATCAGGGACTCTTTTTCATCTCCCTGCTGGATCAAAAACGCGGGCGTTCACAAACCTGGAAGGGCCGCTCCATCGACTGAGGCGAAGCCATGCTGTTCGAGTTTTCCTACCTCACCATCACCTTGCTGAATTGCCTTGGCATCCCGGCAGTCCATCTTGGAGTGGCCTGGTTTTGCGAACAACTCAGCGACCGGCTCTTTATCCGTTCATTTCCCGAAAAACCTCCCCGCCCTTCGGGAATCTATGAAAAGCTCTTTCAAATCAAACGATGGAAACACCTCCTTCCGGACGGAGCTCCCCTCTTTGATGGTTTTCCAAAAAAGAAACTCGAGTCCACCGAGCCCGATTACCTCCGGAAGTTTATCCTCGAGACCCGTCGCGGAGAATTCTCCCACTGGGTTCAGTGGATCTTGATCAGCGGGTTTTTCGTTTGGAATCCCTTCCCCGCAAATTTCATCATTCTCATTTATGCGGCCGCTTCAAATGTCCCGTGCCTCATCAACCTTCGGCACACCCGGGAACGCCTCATTCCGATTTTGGTCAAACAATTCGTTCGCGATCCCTCACTGCGCCAGGAGGAAGTCGAGTAAAAGTCGTACTCCCACCCCCGTCCCCACCGGACCACCCTGGTAATCGCGGTCGGTGGCGCCCCACGCCGATCCGGCAATATCGAGGTGCACCCAGGGAATGTCGCCGACGAAATAGGAAAGGAAGGCTCCCGCGGTGCAGGATCCTGCTCCAGTCGAGGGACTACCAATGTTCTTCAAATCGCCCACTCTTCCCTTCATGTCTTCCTTGTGGAAATCGGTGATGGGCATCGGCCAAACAGCCTCCGAAGTGACCTTGCCGGACTCGACCAACTCGTTCAACAAGTCCTCGTTGTTCCCCATGCCACCGGTGATCTCATGCCCAAGGGCCACCACCATCGCACCGGTGAGAGTGGCGAGATCAATCATGGCATTCGGCTTGATGGTTTTCTGGGCGTAAGCAAGGGCGTCGGCCAAAATCAAACGTCCCTCGGCATCGGTGTTGAGCACCTCAATCGTCAACCCGTTGCTCGCCGTGACAAGGTCCCCGGGCTTCACCGCTCCGGCATCGACCATATTCTCCGAAGTTGGAACCAGTCCATGAACTTCGACGTCCGGCTCCAGATCAACCAAAGCCTGGAAGGTGCCAAGAACGGCTGCCCCGCCGGACATGTCGTATTTCATTTCATCCATCCGGGCCGAAGGCTTGATGCTGATGCCGCCGCAATCGAAGGTCAGCCCCTTCCCCACCAGACAAACCTTCTTCTTGGCCTTCTTGGCCGGCTTGTAAATGAGATGAATCAGATAAGCGGGCTCCGAAGAACCCTGTGAAACCGAAAGCAAGGACCCCATTCCACGGGACTTCATTTCCTTCTCGGTCATGACCTTCGCGGTGATGCGATTGGATTGACCCGCAATCTTCTTGGCTTCCGCAGCAAGATCGCGAGGCCGCATCTTGTTGGCCGGTGAATCCTGCAATCTTCGCGCAAAGATATTCCCCCCTCCGATGATCTCTCCTCGCTTCGCACCCCGGTTGAATCCGGCATTGGACTGAACGATCACCTTCTTGAGAGTTTTCTTGGGAGCATCACTTTTGAAAGAATCCAGGCGGTATCCCC